>NZ_JBEZFT010000029.1:31351-76973 GCF_040649595.1 Kribbella sp. NPDC048915
GCACGGTCAGCGCGGCACGGTCAGCGCGGCACGGTCAGCGCGGCACGGTCAGCGCGGCACGGTCAGCGCGGCACGGTCAGCGCGGCACGGTCAGCGCGGCACGGTCAGCGGCGGCGCGCGGCGGGGCGAGGGTGGGGTGGTCAGTGGGTGGTCGGGGGTTGGGCGAAGGGGTGGCGGCGGATCCAGGCGTGCATGGCGATCGCGGCGGCGGCGCTGGCGTTGATGGAGCGGGTGGAGCCGTACTGCGCGATCGACAGGACGGCGGTGCAGATCTTGTGTGCCTCGTCCGTGAGACCCGGGCCCTCCTGACCGAAGAGGAGGACGCACTCGCGCGGCAGGTCGTAGGTCTCCAGCGGTACGGAGCCCGGGAGGTTGTCGATGCCGATGACGGGCAGGTCGTGGGCGGCGGCGTACGACGCCAGGTCGGCCAACGTCGGGTGGTGGCGGACGTGCTGGTAACGATCGGTGACCATCGCGCCACGGCGATTCCACTTGCGGTTGCCGACGATGTGGACTTCCGCGGCGAGGAACGCGTTCGCCGTCCGGACGACCGAGCCGATGTTGAGGTCATGCTGCCAGTTCTCGATCGCCACGTGGAACGGGTGCCGTTGCCGGTCCAGGTCCGCGACGATCGCCTCGAGTTTCCAGTACCGGTACTTGTCGACGACGTTGCGCCGGTCGCCGCCCGCGAGCAGCTCGGGATCGAGCCGCGGGTCGTCGGGCCACTCGCCCTCCCACGGGCCGACGCCGACCTCGTTCGGGCCCACCATGTCTGCTCCCCGCAGGTCGCTGTTCAGCTCACGCACAGGTTGGGACGCTACCCTGTCGGCGTGCTTCCTCTTGTCGCGATGCTGATGCCCAGCTGGATGGACCCGGAATACCTGCTGAACTGGCTGGGTGACTGGGCGCTGTGGGGCACGCTACTGGTGGTGTTCATCGAGTGCGGGGTGCTGTTCCCGATCCTGCCCGGTGACTCGCTGCTGTTCGCGGTCGGGCTGTTCATCGCGCGAGGCACGATCGACGTGCCGCTCTGGCTGGCCTGTGTCCTGCTGACGGTGGCCGCCTTCCTCGGCAACGTGTCCGGTTACTACATCGGGCGATTCCTCGGTACGTCGTTGTTCACCAACCCGAACGCCCGCTTCCTGAAGCCGAAGTACATCGAGCAGACGCACGAGTTCTTCGCCCGGTACGGCGCTCGCGCGCTGGTGATGGCCCGCTTCGTGCCCATCGTGCGGACGTTCATCACGATCGTGGCCGGCGCCGGGCGGATGGATCCGAAGAGGTTCTTCCTGTGGACCGCGATCGGCGCGGTGATCTGGGCGCCGGGGATCACGCTGCTCGGGCATGCGCTCGGCAACGTGCAGTTCATCCACGATCACCTGGAGTCGGCGCTGATCCTGCTCGTGGTGGTCTCGCTGGTGCCGATGGCGGTCGAGTATCTGCTGGCCCGCCGGCGCAGTCGCGCCGCGGGCGCCGACGCCAAGCACGGCGCCCCGAAGCACGCCGCCACGAAGCACGCCGCCACCCGCGACTGAACCACGCCGACCGCGAGCTCAGAACGGATCAGTGCCCGAACGGGAAGTGCGGCTCGGACCAGACCCAGTCGGTGCCGAGCTGAGCGACGTCGGCGACCTCCACCGGCCCGGTCGGCAGTGGGCCGACCACCCGGCCGGATCCGAGTGAACATGCCACCCGGATCCGGTCCGCCGCCTGGTACCAGACCAGCGCCCCCCGTGGCGCCGCCCCTTCGCGGAGCAGGGTGTGGTGGTCGAGCCAACGAACCGCGTCGGCGGAGTCGTGCCAGCCGCTGTCGTGCGCGTAGCCGAATGCCATCCGCTGGAACTTCAGCGGCCAGTCCAGCCAGGCCGCCGAGCCGACACGCTCCAGCTGCCAGTTGAGTGCTGCCTCGGTGTCCCGCGGGTTCGAGACCCGCGGGACATTCCGGCGTTCCACGACAACCTCCCGCCAGGCCATAGGTCCTCCCCGTTCCCCCGTCCTCGGCCTGAGCGCCGTGGCATGGTGTCAGACTGCCCGCTCGCGATACAGCCGCCGTACATTCCCCCGATGTCCACGGCCCCGGCAGCCCAGCGCCTCAGCTGACGGCCGCGTCCGCCGCGGTCTCGGCGAGCAGGCTGCGGCAGCGCGCCACGGCGTCGGCGTTCCCGGCCTGGTGCCACACCCGCGCCGCCCGCTCGAGCGTCCGGCGCGCGTTGTCCAGACTGCCCGTGGACAAGTAGAGCTCGCCCAAGTGCTGCGCCGCCTCGCCCTCGACGCTCCGGTCGCCCAGCCGGTGACCGATGTCGATCGCATCCAGCAGGGTCTTACGCGCCGCAGCCACCTCGCCACGCTCCATCAACGCACGCCCGAGCAGCGCCCGTGTGTACGCCGCGCAGTGGTCGTCACCCATCCCGTCGAAGATCGCCAGCGCCGTACGCAACTGCCGAACGGCTTCGTCGTGCCGCCCCTGCCGGACCCGCAGACCGGCGATCCGCCGGCGCACCTTGGCTTCGCGGTGCGCGTCCGCTCGGCGGACCGCGATCAGGAAGGCCTGCGCCAGGTACTCCCGAGCACGCGTCAGCTCACCGCGGGCCATGTAGACGTTCCCGGCAGCCGTCCGCGCGAGAGCTTCGGCGTTCGCGTTGCCGCCCTCGACGAACGCCTCGATCGCCTTCTCGTACTGCTCGAGGCCCTTGTCCCGCTCGCCACGCTCCCGCAGCCAGGTGCCCAGACCGACGGCGGTGATGCCTTCGCCGAGCCGGTCGCCGATCTCCGCGAACGTCCGCGCGGCCGCGTCGAGGTGCCGGCGGGCGACCTCCCAGTCGTCCTGGTACAGCGCCAACTGACCGAGGTTTCGGTGCATGATCGCCTCGCCGCGCCGGTTCCCGCAGGCGATCGCGCTCAGCAGGCCCTGCTGGTGCGAACCGTTCCAGTCGTCGAAGCCGGCCCGCAGGTCGAGGTACGGCCCCCAGGCAGCGGCGATCCGCCACGCGTGCTCGTGCAACCCGTTCTGCGCCGCGGCCCGGATGGCCGGCACGAACGTACTGCGCTCACTGTCGAACCACGCGATCGCATCGGTCTCGGTGAACGGCGCCGGATCGGGCGCGGTCAGCGGACCGGTGTGCTCCAGTACGCCGAAGTACTCGAACGACAGCGCGTTGTTCGCGCGCCGGATCTTGTTGAGGATCGCCTCGACCACGGTCTCGACGTCGCGGACCGCCTGTGCCTTCTGCTCCTCGGTGCCGACGCCGAGCGCGTGCAACCGCAGCAGGTCGTGGACGCGGTACCGCGCCGTACCGCGGTGGTCGACGGAGCTGATTCGAACCAGGTTGACCTCGATCAGCCGGTCCAGAGCGCGTCGAACGGCGGCCGGCGACGCGACGGCCTCCAACGCGCGCGCGGAGAAGACGCCGACCGCGAAGTGGCCGATCAGCCGGTACAGCCGGGCTTCTTCGGGGCTCAGCGCGTCGTAGCTCAGGTCGGCACTGGACCGGACGGCGAGCTCGCCGATGCTCAGCTCGTCCAGCCGGGACGCCTCGTCCCGCAACCGGCGCGCCAGCTCGCGCGGACTCAGGTCGGGCCGCTGGGCGAGCCGGCTGCCGACGATCCGAATCGCCAGCGGGAGGTTCGCGCAGGCAGACAGGATCTCTTCGATCTCAGGTGAGGTCGGGTCGATCCGGTCGGGGCCGGCGACCGACGACAGCAGGCCGGTTGCTTCGTGGTCGTCGAACGTGTCGAGCGGCGTGCTGTCCGCACCGGCCAGGTCCATCAACCGGTTGCGGCTGGTGACCACCACGGCCGACGCGCCGGTTCCGGGCATCAGCGGGGTCACCTGACTCGCGCCGGCGACATCGTCGAGGATGATCAGCACCCGCCGGCTCGCCAGCTCGGACCGCAGCATCGCGGACCGGCGCTCCGGGTCCGTCGGGATGGCTGTGTCGGGCAGGTTGAGGCTGAGCAGCAGATCGGTGAGCGCAGCCGCCGGATCGCGCGGATGTGTCGCGCCGTGCATGTCCAGGTAGATCTGCCCGTCCGGGAAGTATTCCCGAACCAGATGGCCCAAGCGAACGGCCAGCGAGGTCTTGCCGGTCCCCGGTGCACCCGAGATGACGGCGACGGGCGGCCGGACCGGGTCACGGCCGCACACGAGGTCACGCAGCCGCTCCAGTTGCTCCTCGCGACCGCTGAAGTCGGGGAGGTCCAGCGGCAGCTGGCTGGGCGGCCGCGGCGGGTCGATGAGCTCGGGCGCAGCCATCGGCCCTGGCGAAGCAGCCGGCTCCGCACGGTCCTGGCGGTCAGCTGGGTCGGTCGGAATGCCGGGATTGGGCCAGTTGGCCGAGCGACCGTTCTCGGCGCGGGCACCGGCGGCCTCCAGCTCCGGACCGGGTTTGACGTCCAGCTCGTCCGCCAGCGTCTGCACCGCCCGCGCGTACGCCGCGCGCGCCTCACCCACCCGGCCCGCAGCGAGCAACGCGTCGATCAGCCGTCGCCAGAGCTGCTCGTCGTACGGGTCCTCGGTGAGCCGTGCACTCAGCAGTACGGCGGCACCGCTCGCGTCGCCGTACTGGAGCCGCAGGTCCAGCAACGTGTCGACGAGGCCGCGGTGCTGCGCCTCCAGCCGCGAGATCGAGCCCTCCCACGCCGCGGGCATCGGCAGGTCCTCGAGCGGACGGCCGCGCCACAGCGAGTACGCGCGGGACAGCACCTGCATCGCCTGGCGGCCCTCACCCGCGTCGCGCAGATGACCGCCCTCGGCGAGCAGCGACTCGAACAGGCTGGCGTCGAGCTGGTCGACGCCGACCTCGATGCTGTAGCCGGCCGCCGACGTGTCGATCGGCGCGGGCAGGCCGGCGTCCTGCAGCACACCCCGCAGCACCCGGACGTAGGTCCGGATGTTCGCGGTGGCAGAGCGTGGCGGGCTGTTCTCCCAGAGCGCGTCCGCGATCAGATCGGTCGAGACGAAACGGTTCGGGTGCAGCAGCAGGGTGGCCAGCAACTGACGTGGTTTGGCCGCCTTGAGCGGCTGCCCCTGGACGTGAACCAGGCGCAGAGGTCCGAGGATCCCGTACCTCAGACTGTCCACTCGTCAGACCTTCCCTTGCTGGAACCGCCCTATCGTGGCATCCGGCCGCACCCGTTCGGAAGGCCGATGTACGCCGGATGTATCTCCGTCCGGCAGTGTTGGTCGTAGGTACCGGGGGGAGGCAGGCCCGGCGGTGGCGACCTGACCGCCGTCACACCGGGCCTGGCACTGGAGGAGAGTCCGGGGTCGGGGGTCCTGGACTACGGGGACCGGTGCCTACTGGCCACCGGTGAATGGCGGCTGTCCGTCCTGTGGCGCGGGGGAACCCGCAGGCGGCCCGCCCACCGGTGGCTCTCCCTGATGCTGCTGCGGCGGCTGCTGCCCTTGGTACTGCGGCTGTCCTTGATAAGGCTGGCCCTGGTACGGCTGCTGGTAGCCCTGCTGGTACCCACCCGGAAGCTGCTGCTGATAGTTGCCGTCGCCCGGCATCTGCGGGTGGATCTGCCCCGAGGACGGCGCTCCCGGGTGCATCTGCGGCGGCGCCTGCTCACCGGCGACCTGGCCGATGGTGCCGAACGACACCTGCGGCACCGCGCGGACCTGCTCGTCGTTGACCTCGAAGTAGCCGGCCTTCTCGAACTTGAACATGTTCGCGATGACGTTCGACGGGAACGCCTCGATCCGGGTGTTGTAGTCGCCGACGTTCGCGTTGTAGAACCGGCGGCCGGCCGCGATCCGGTCCTCGGTGTCGGTCAGCTCGCGCTGCAGCCCGAGGAAGTTCTGGTTCGACTGCAGCTGCGGGTACTGCTCGACCGAGATCATCATCTGACGCAGCGCGCCGGACAGCTGACCCTCCGCAGCGGCCCGCTGCTCGGGGTTGGCGCCCTGCACGTTCACCGCCTGGGTCCGCAGCCGGGCGACCTCTTCGAAGACGTGCCGCTCGTGCGCGGCGTACGCCCGGACCGTCTCGACCAGGTTCGGGATCAGGTCGTACCGCCGGTGCAGCTCGACGTCGATCTGCCGCCAGGACTCCTGAATCAGGTTCCGTTGCTTGACGAACCTGTTGTACGACGTGACCAGCGCGATCGCCGCGACAGCGACGACCAGCAGGATCACGATGATGATCCAGACCATCATTTCCCAGCTCCCGAGTCATTGGCAGTGCTGGGCCCGACTCTACGGGTACGTCGGTCCGTTGGGCGGCTGTCCGACGCGGGGGTCGACGCCCGCGTAGTCGCGCCAGACGTACCCGGGGACGTTCAGCACGACCTGTTCGAGCAGGGCCAGCCGGTTCAGCACCTCGGCCGGGTCGTGGGCACCCTTGTCCCAGCCGACCAGCGAGTTTCCCTCGATCCGCCAGCCGATCTCGCCGCGTTGCAGCAGCAGCTCCATCATCCGCGGGGTGATCAGCGCGTGGCCGAACCGCTCGTCATCGGCCTTGACCCGAAAGGCCCGGTTGAACTGGTCGCTCTCGAATTGGATGTCGCGGAAACCGAGCGCGTTCGCGACCGCGCCACCGAAGATCCCCTCGTGGGTCACCTCGAGGTGCGGCAGCGGGCCCGGCAACTGCAGCACGACCACACCGAAGTGGTGGGTCGTCGTCCGCCGTTGGCCTTTCCCGTTGCTGGTGTGGGTCTGGAAGCTGTAGTCGAAGGCAACCATCGGATGACCGTTGTACGCGCCGGACAGCACGTTCCGGACGCGCCAGTTGTCGCCGGTACCGAACGGCGTACCCATCCATTGCCGCGCCAGCGAGTTGTCCGCGGGCAGGTACGACCAGCCGTGCTGCGCGGCGAACCCGGCGAACAGCTCCCGCCGCTTCTTCGCGCGGTAGTAGTTGAAGTAGAAGAGACCGACGCCGACGACGATCGCCAGTAGGACGGCCAGCAGCGTGCTGCTCTGCATCAGCCGAGGCCCAGGTCCTCGAGACCGAACACCGCGCGGTACTCCAGTCCCTCGGCCTCGACCCGCTCCTTCGCACCGGTCGACCGGTCCACGATCACCGCGACCGCGACCACCTCGGCACCGGCCTCCCGCAACGCCTCGACCGCGGTCAGCACCGAACCGCCGGTCGTCGAGGTGTCCTCGACCGCCAGCACCCGCCGGCCCTTGACGTCCGGACCCTCGATCCGGCGCTGCAGGCCGTGCGTCTTCTCGGCCTTGCGGACGACGAACGCGTCGAGGGTCCGGCCCTGCTGGGCGGCGGCGTGCAGCATCGACATCGCGACCGGGTCCGCGCCGAGGGTCAGTCCGCCGACCGCGTCGTACGCCAGGTCCTTGGTCAGCTCGAGCATCGCGGGACCGATCAGCGGCGCCGCGGCCGCGTCCAGGGTGATCCGGCGCAGGTCGACGTAGTAGTCGGCTTCCTTACCCGACGCCAGCGTCACCCGGCCGTGCACGATCGCCTTGCTCTTGACCTGCTCCAGCAGTTCGTCCCGGTCGTAGCTCATGAGCCTTGAGCTTAGATCACGGCCGGACCGCCGCTCACTCACCAGTTCCGGCCACGATCCCGAGTCACCCGGCTACGCTCCGCGCAGGTCGAGTGTGCAGTTCGGCTGCAAAGGCTGTGCACGACGTGTCGATGGACGCCGATGGTTGCCGCGGACGACGATGTGGGCATGAAGGCGCTCGTGAAGGCCGAGGCGAAGCCCGGCCTGTGGTTGCAGGACGTACCGGTGCCGAAGATCGAGGCCGACGAGGTCCTGATCAAGGTGCTCCGGACCGGGCTGTGCGGTACCGACCTGCACATTCAGAGCTGGGACCACTGGGCGCAGAAGAACGTGCCGGTGCCGATGGTAACCGGGCATGAGTTCTGCGGCGAGGTTGTCGAGATCGGCGTCGGTGTCCGCGACGTCGCGGTCGGTGACCTGGTCAGCGGCGAGGGTCACCTGGTGTGCGGCCGCTGCCGCAACTGCCGGGCCGGTCGCCGGCACCTGTGCATCAAGACGCGCGGACTCGGCGTCCACATCCCGGGCGCTTTCGCGGAGTACGTCGCGCTGCCCGCCGGCAATGCGTGGGTTCACAAGGAACCGGTCGACCTCGACGTCGCCGCGATCTTCGACCCGTTCGGCAACGCCGTACACACCGCACTGTCGTTCCCGCTGGTCGGCGAGGACGTCCTGATCACCGGCGCCGGCCCGATCGGCGTGATGGCGGCCGCGGTCGCACTGCACGCCGGCGCGCGGAACGTGGTGATCACCGACCTGTCGGAGTACCGCCTCGACCTGGCCCGCAAGATCGGCGTGACGCGCGCCGTGAACGTCGCCGAGGAGTCGATCGCGCAGGCCCAGCAGACCCTCGGGATGCGGGAGGGGTTCGACGTCGGCCTGGAGATGTCCGGGCAGCCGGCCGCGCTGCGGGACATGATCGCGAACATGACCCACGGTGGGCGGATCGCGATGCTCGGTCTGCCGTCGGACGAGATCGCGATCGACTGGAGCACCGTGGTGCTGAACATGCTGACCATCAAGGGCATCTACGGCCGGGAGATGTTCGAGACCTGGTACTCGATGTCGGTCATGCTGGAGCGCGGACTCGACCTGACGCCGGTGATCACCCACCGGTTCGGGTACGGCGACTTCGAGCGCGCCTTCGACGTGGCGCGGCAGGGACAGTGCGGCAAGGTGATCATGGACTGGACGACTGAGACGCTGGAGGAGAAGCACTGATGTTCGGGCGGATGCGGGACGACCTGACGGCGACCATCGGCGAGATCCGGGACGCCGGGCTGTACAAGTCCGAGCGGGTGATCACCTCACCGCAGCAGGCGTTGATCTCGGTTGCCACCGGCAACGAAGTACTGAACTTCTGCGCCAACAACTACCTCGGCCTGTCCGACCACCCCGAGGTCGTGGCGGCGGCGAAGGACGCGCTCGACCGCTGGGGGTTCGGCCTGTCCTCGGTCCGCTTCATCTGCGGTACGCAGCAGATCCACAAAGACCTCGAATCGGCCCTGAGCACCTTCCTCGGCACCGAGGACACCATCCTCTACAGCTCCTGCTTCGACGCGAACGGCGGACTCTTCGAGACACTGCTCGGCGCCGAGGACGCGGTCATCTCCGACGAGCTCAACCACGCCAGCATCATCGACGGGATCCGGCTGTCGAAGGCCCGCCGGTACCGGTACAAGAACCGCGACATGGCCGACCTCGAGGCGCAGCTCAAGGACGCGGCGGACGCGCGGTACCGGCTGATCGCCACCGACGGCGTGTTCTCGATGGACGGGTACGTCGCGCCGCTCGACGAGATCTGCGACCTGGCCGAGGCCTACGACGCGCTGGTGATGGTCGACGACTCGCACGCGGTCGGGTTCGTCGGGCCGGACGGGGCGGGTACGCCGTCGCTGTTCGGCGTGAAGGACCGCGTCGACATCGTCACCGGCACACTCGGCAAGGCGCTCGGCGGCGCGTCCGGCGGGTACGTGTCCGCGCGCCGCGAGATCGTCGAGTTGCTCCGGCAGCGCTCCCGCCCGTACCTGTTCTCGAACTCGCTCGCCCCGGCGGTGACCGCCGCGTCGCTGAAGGCGCTCGAGCTGATCGAGGGCTCCAGCGACCTGCGCGACAAGCTCGCCGCAAACACCAAGCTTTTCCGGACCAAGATGACCGAAGCCGGCTTCGACGTCCTCCCCGGCGACCACCCGATCTCCCCGGTGATGATCGGTGACGCCGCCGAGGCCGGCCGCCTGGCCGACAAGCTCCTCGACCTCGGCATCTACGTGATCGGCTTCTCCTACCCCGTCGTCCCGCAAGGCAAGGCCCGCATCCGCGTCCAGCTCTCCGCCGCCCACTCCACCGAGGACGTCGAACGAGCCGTCCAAGCCTTCACCGAAGCCCGCGCCGCCCTCGCCTGACCCGTGACTTCGCCTGGGCGCGACTGGTAGGGGTCGGGCGACGCCGCTAGGGTTGGGCGGTTCGCGCGCTGGGTGAGGAGCTTTATGCGTCAGGTGGCGGCCGTTGTTGTGGTGCTGGGATTCTTGGGTGTCGCGGGATGTGGGGCTGACGACGGGCCTGGGGTGACGGCGCCTTCTCCGATGGCCTCCGCGCCCGCCTCGGTGACGCCGTCCGCGCCGGATGGGGCGTACGGGCCGCCGTCTTCGGCGCCGAGCGCTCCCGTGGTGCGGGCTTCGGCGCCGCCCGCGTTGACAGTGGCTGCTGCCGGGGCGAAGTACCTGCAGATCACCCGGCCGTACAACGTCGCGCTGGAGCGGTTCGAGCAGGCGGCGAACGAAAACATGTCGCTGACCACCCTGCAGAACAGGGCCAAAGCGGTCGCCGCCGCCAACCTCGCCGAGTACACCGCGCTGAGGTCGGTCGTCTGGCCGGCCAAGGTCTCGACGCAGATGCGGGCGCTGGCGAAGGCGGACCTGGCCGCGCGCCCGCACTGGCTCGCGGTCGCCGCGAGCAAGAGCAACGACGAGATGGCCGACCACCTCAAGCGCGCCACGGCCGCCGGCGGCAAGGCGCCGTCCGCGCAGATCCGCAAGCTCCTCGGCCTCCCGAAGTACGACGAGAAGGACTACAGCTGAACTTGTCGGCGCCGTACGCGAAGATGCGTGCATGGCGGTGATGAGCGGACGGGCGGTCAACCGGGCGACGTTGGCGCGACAGGGGTTGCTGGCGCGCGAAGCGGTGCCGGCCGTCGAGGTGATCGAGCGGCTGGTGGGGATGCAAGGGCAGGAGCCCAAGCATCCGTACGTCGGGTTGTGGACGCGGATCGACGGGTTCGAGGAGGCCGAGCTCGACCGTGCCGTCACGGCGAAGACCGTGGTGCGGGCGACGATGTTCCGCGGCACGCTGCATCTGCTGACCGCGGCGGACTACCTGCGGTTCCGGGTGACGATCGCGCCGGTGCTCGAGGCAGGGCTGCGCGTGCTCGGCGATCGCGGTCAGGGCCTCGAGCCGGAGAAGGTCGTGGTCGCCGCCGAGAAGCTACTGGCGAAGGAGCCGCTGACCTTCACCCAAGTACGGGACGCGCTGCAGGAACAGTTCCCCGACGTGAACGAGCGCGCCCTCGGGTTCTGCACACGGATGCTGGTCCCGTTGGTGGTGTACCCGACGGACGTCCGATGGTCCTGGACGGCCAATGCCCCGTTCACCCCGGCCGAGCAATGGATCGGTAAGAAGCTGCACCGGCGTAACGAGCTCAAGGAGCTGGTCACCCGCTACCTGGCCGCGTTCGGCCCGGCCACCCCGCAGGACTTCCAGACCTGGTCCGGTCTGCAGAAGGCGAAGCCGGTGTTCGACGAGCTGGACCTCGAGACGTTCACCGACGAGGACGGCAAGCCGCTGTACGACGTACCGGACGCGCCACGCCCCGACGCGGACACGCCGGCGCCGGTGCGCTTCCTCCCGGAATTCGACAACGTGCTGCTGTCGCACGCGAAACGGCAGCGGATCATCGCCGACGAACACAAACCGGCCGTCTTCACGAAGAACCTGCGCGTCAAGGCGACGTACACCGTCGACGGTCGCGTCGCCGGTCTGTGGACCGCCGCGAAGAAGCGTGCTGTGGCGACTCTCACCCTGACGCCGTTCGGCCGCACCACCAAGAAGTCGCTGGCTGAGCTCGAGCGGGAAGGCGACGGGCTGCTCCGGTTCCTCGAGCCCGATGCGACCACCTACGAAGTGGTTACGTCCGGTTAATGAGGTAGTTGTCACACGTCGGATGACTGGGCCAGCAAGCCTTTCCCGGGTGGAATGGGTAGATGAGCACAGTCCCCACCATCACTCTGGACAACGGCGTCGAGATCCCGCAGCTGGGCCTGGGGGTCTGGCAGGTCGAGAACGACATCGTGACCGACGTGGTGACGACCGCCTTCGAGACCGGCTACCGGCACATCGACACCGCCGCGATCTACGGCAACGAGGAGGGCGTCGGACGCGCCATCGCCGCGGCGGACATCCCGCGCGACGAGCTGTTCATCACCACCAAGCTGTGGAACTCCGACCAGGGCTACGACAGCACACTGAAGGCGTTCGACACCAGCCTGGGCAAGCTCGGCCTCGAGTACGTCGACCTGTACCTGATCCACTGGCAGTCGCTGCAGCGTGATCTGTACGTCGAGACCTGGAAGGCGTTCGAGCAGCTGTACGCCGACAAGCGGGTGCGCGCGATCGGCGTCTCGAACTTCCACGAGCCCGCGCTGCGGCGGATCTTCGAGGAGACCACGATCCGGCCCGCGGTGAACCAGATCGAGCTGCACCCGGCGCTGCCACAGGACGATCTGCGCGCGTTCAACGCCGAGAACGACATCGTCACGCAGGCATGGAGCCCGCTGGCGTCCGGTCAGCTGATCAAGCACCCGGTGCTGGCGGCGATCGGCGAGAAGTACGGCAAGTCGCCGGCGCAGGTGATGATCCGCTGGCACCTGCAGCTCGGCAACGTGGTGATCCCGAAGTCGGTGACACCGAGCCGGATCAAGGAGAACTTCGAGGTCTTCGACTTCCAGCTCGACAACGACGACATGGCGCAGATCGCCGATCTGGAAACCGGTCAGCGCACGGGCGGCGACCCCGACATCTTCGGGTGAGCGTGTCAGGTCGACAGGACGTGTCGGTCGGTGGTTGGTGCAGCTGAGCGTGAATCGGTCGGGCGGACAGCGTTTCGGCGGTAGACGTCCTGTCGAGAGTGCACACCACCGCCCTGGATCGGCCCTGGATCAGCCCTGGATCGGCCCTGGATCAGCCCTGGATCGGCCCTGGATCAGGGCTGAATCAGGGCTGAATCAGGTCCAGGAAGCGGGCCAGGACGGGTGAGCGGTTGTCCGGCGACCAGGCGACGGAGAGTTGCCAGGGTGGAAGGTCGTCGGACAACTCGCGGTAGACGACGGCGTCCGGGTTGGACGGCGGGGTCGGGGCGATCAGCAACGAAACGCCGAGCCCGGCCGTGACCAGCGAGATGATCGTCTGCACATCGGCGGCCTCCTGCTCGATCCGCGGAGTGAAGCCGGCCGCCCGGCAGAAGCCGACAATTGTGTCATGCACGGCCGGCCCGCTCGGCCGCGAGTAGAACACGAACGGCTCCTCCGTCAGGTCGGCCAGCCGCAGCCGTTTGCGCCGCGTCAACCGATGCCGCGCCGGTAGCACGGCCACCAAGGCATCCTCGGCGACGACCCGCGACGCCAGCTTCGGCTCCAGTTGTACGACGGTATTCGCACCGGCCGGCGTACTGGGCCGGAGCAGGCCGACGTCGATCCGTCCGTCGAGCAACGCCTCCGTCTGACGCAGTGTCGTCCACGACTCCAGGTCGAGCACCACCTCTGGGTACGCGTCCCGGAAGGCACCGAGCAACCGCGGCAGCGTCTCGAACGTCGCCGACTGCACGAACCGCAACCGCAGTGTCCCGAGCTCACCGCGCTGCGTGCGCTGCGCCGTACGCACCGCCTCCTCCGACCGACGCAGCAGGTCGCGCGCCTCGGCCAGGAACGTCTCCCCCGCCGCCGTCAGCACGAAGCGGCGCTTCACGCGCGCGAACAACTCGACACCGAGATCGCGTTCGAGCGCGGCGATCTGACGACTCAACGACGGCTGGGTCAGGTGCAGCCGCGTCGCCGCCCGGCCGACGTTCAGCTCCTCGGCGACCACCACGAACGACCTGAGCTGCCGGAGTTCCATGACACCTATCATGCACCAGACACATCAACTCTGCGCAAAACTTTCATTGGACGTATCAAGCCACGGTTCTTAGTGTCGAAGTGTCGAAAGGAAACACCGTGATTTACGTCCCGTACAACGTGCTCAAGACGATCCACGAAGAAACCCACTCCGCGATGCCGGACGCGCCCGTGCGTCCGTGGGTGCCCAAGCGGCACCCGATCCGGGACGCCGTCCGCCGGTGGCGCGAGCGCCGTACGCCGGAGCCCGCCACCACCGCCGCGACCACCGCCCGGGGGCACCAGGTCGCCACCCGCAGCACCGGCCCGACCGCCGCCCGGACCGCAAGCGTCGTCGCACTCAAGCCGGTCGCGAACAACGTGTGCGAAGCTGAGGCTCGTGATCGAGGTTCGGCGCCTGAGGGTGTTGCGTGCGCTAGCTGACCACGGCACCGTGACCGCGGCCGCCGAGGTGCTGCATCTGACGCCCTCGGCGGTCTCGCAGCAGCTGGCGGCCCTGGAGTCCGAGGTCGGCCAGGAACTGCTCGAACGCCGCGGCCGCCGGGTCGCGATCACCTCGGCCGGCCGCCTCCTCCTCGCGCACGCGGACACCATCCTCGCCGACGTCGAGCGGGCCGAGGACGCGATGCGGCTGCACGCGAACGGCGCGAACGGCGAGGTCCGCGTGGTCGCGTTCGCGACCGCGATCACGCTGCTCGTCGCGCCGGCACTGACCCGGTTACGCGAGACGTCCCCGGGCCTCGACCTCGTGGTCCGGGACGCCGAGGGACCGCAGGGCATCACCGCTCTGCTCGACGGCGACGCGGACCTCGCGATCGCCGTCGAGCACCGCGGGTCACCGCGTCCCGACGACCGGCGGCTGGCCCGGATCCCCTTGTACGCCGAGCCATTCGTCGCCGTTCTGCCGCCGGCGCATCCGGCCGCGGACCGCGACACGATCGAGCTGTCGATGCTCGCGGACGACGACTGGGTGACGACCTCGCCCGGTAACCCGATCCGCGACGTCGTCCTGCTCGCCTGTGAACAGGCGGGCTACCAGCCGCGGATCGTGCACCAGTCCGACGATTTCCGCGCCGTCGCCGCGTTGGTCGCGGCCGGTGGTGGCGTCTCGCTCGTCCCACGTCTCGCCGTGCCGGAATCGACGCTCGCGCTCACCCGTCCGCTGTCCGAGCCGGCTCCGGCACGTCGCGTGTACGCCGCCGTCCGGGCGAGCCGCGCCGACCATCCACTCATCACCGCAACCCTCGGCGTTCTCACCGAAGTCGCCGAGAAGCTGTAGGTCTCAGTTCGCGATCACGACCGTCTTGCGCACCAGCGCTGCGTCCGGTCAAGCGCGGCGGCGCGGGTCCAGGCCCATCGTCGAGACGCGGGCGATCAGCGCCCGCGGGGTGAAGCGGGCCGCGAGAACGATGAGTTTGTAACGCCGGCTCGGGACCGAGATCGCCTTGCCGCGCTGCAGATCCTTCCAGGCCGCTTCGACGAGTTCGTCGGCGTCCAGCCACATGAACGACGGGATGAGCGACTTGTCCATGCCCATCCGCTCATGGAACTCGGTGTGCACGAAGCCGGGACACAATGCCATCACCGCGACACCTTTGGCGTGCAGCCCGGTCGCCAGCCCGGCGGAGAAAGTCGTCACCCAGGCCTTGTGCGCGCTGTAGATGTTGCGCTGCAGGAATCCGGCCACCGACGACACGTTGACGACCGCGCCCGATCCACGCTCGATCATCGGCTGAATGGCCGCATGGGTGAGCCGCAGTACGACGCGAACCAGCAGATCGAGCTGCTTCTCCTCGACGTCGACCGGGTTCTCCCAGAAGGGTTTCTTCTGCCCGAAGCCGGCGTTGTTCACCAGCACTTCGATCGGCCCGGTCCGGAACCGTTCCTCGACGCGGGCCAGCTCGACCGAGTCGGTCAGGTCGGCGGCCAGCACCTCGCAGTCGACGCCGTACCGCCGAGTGATGTCGGCGGCGGTTTCCTTCAGGCGCGCCTCGTCCCGCGACACCAGGACCAGGTCGTAGCCCTCACGCGCCAGCTTGTTCGCGAACGCCCGGCCGATCCCGGTCGTCGGCCCGGTGACGAGCGCAGTCGGCATTCCGCAGTCCTCCCCTCGGTGACGACCCCAGTGTGTCACCTACGCTCGTCGCATGCTCGCGGACATCGACGCCTAGGACATGTCTGACGATCCAGCGCCGTCGCGAGGGGGCGCCGGATGTGCCGGGATTCCTGCAAGCCGTGGCAAACGTCTGATGAATCGTCACACCGGAGGCCGCGCCACCGGCGACCTCATGGCAAGATGGCCGAAATTGGTCTGATGACTTACGCTGCGGCGGGAGGTGAGGGAATGGCTGCCACAGACAAGGCGCTGGCCGGGTTGCGGCAGATGATCGCATCCGGGGAGCTCGGGCCGGGGGCGAAGTTCCCGCCGGAGCCCGAGCTGTGCGACCACCTGGGCGTGTCCCGCAGTTCGCTGCGGGAGGCGGTCCGGTCGCTCGGCGCGCTCGGTGTGATCGAGTCACGGCACGGCTCGGGCACGTACGTCTCGGCGCTGGACCCGGCTGCGATCATCAGCAGGTTCTCACTGTCGGTCGAGCTGATCCCGCTCGAAGGCGTGCTCGAGCTGCTCGAGGTACGGCGGGTGCTCGAGGCGCATGCCACCGCCGCCGCGGCCGCCAGGCAGGACCCCGAGCTGGCTGAGCGCCTCGGCGCGATCCTCGACCAGCTTGAATCCACCACCGAAGCGGCCGAGATTCAGCACCTGGACGCCGAGTTCCACAACGCGATCTGCACCGCCGGCGGGAACCCGACGGTCACCGCGCTCACCGACGTCATTCGCGGTCGCGGCGGGCACTACCGGATCTTCGAGCCCGGCGCCGACTTCGACGCGATCAAACGGACCAGCGACCGCGGTCACCGGGAGATCCTCGGCGCCATCACCAGTCGCGATCCGGCCGCCGCGGCGACCGCGGCGTCGGCCCACATCGCCCAGACCGAGCACTGGCTCCGCGCCCTCCGCCCCAACCCTCAACCCGCCCTGCCGTGACCCAACCGCACCCCGCCACCGCGAGCCACTCGCCGACGAGCCGCCCAGCCGGCTGGGTGCTGCGCCCGGCGACCGACGCGGACGACGACGTTCTCGCCGAGCTGCGCGCCGTCGTCCTGCGCCCCGATCTCGAACGGCTCGGAAGGTACGACGAGCACCGGGTCCAGCAACGCTTCCGCGACTCGTTCTCGGCCGAGCACACGCGCATCATCGAGCTCGGCGGTGCACTGGCGGGCTCGATCACTCTCCGACCGGACGGCGACGCCCGGTTGCTCGAGCACTTCTACCTGGACCCGCGCTACCAGGGGCAAGGGCTCGGGACCGCGATCCTGAAGACCGTGCTGGCCGAGGCCGACGCGCACAAGGCGACCGTCCGGCTGAACGTCCTGCAGGGCAGCCCGGCTCGCAGGTTGTACGCACGACACGGCTTCAGGCTGGAGCGCGAAGATCCGATCGACGTCTTCATGGTTCGAGAATTTCTCTAACCTGTCGAGATCTTGCGCGCCGATCGCCCGGTGCATAACCTCCTGACACCGTCTGTCCGGGAGGGGATCCGCCGATGTCCCGTTCACGCTTGGTCGCAGTCGCTGTCAGCACCGCGCTCCTCGGAGCCGTCCTCGTACCGCAAACCGCCGCCGCAGGCCCCGCACCGCGCATCACCCGGGCCGGACTCGATCCGGCGCTGACCGCCGGCCGCGGAGCCGACGTACCGTTCGTCGAGCAGGAGGCGGAGAACGCCGCCTTCACCGGCGAGCGGATCGGGCCGTCGCGCGAGGCGTACACACTTCCGGCCGAGGCGTCCGGGCGTACCGCCGTACGGCTGCAGCCCAAGCAGTACGTCGAATTCACGCTGACCGAGCCTGCGAACGCGTTCACGCTGCGGTACAGCATCCCGGACGCAGCGGGCGGCGGCGGGATTACCGCGCCGCTCGACGTGACCGTCAACGGCAAGCGCAAACAGACCATGACGCTGACGTCGCAGTACGCCTGGCTGTACGGCATGTATCCGTTCTCGAACGACCCGAACGTCGACCCGATCCCGGGCTGGTGGAAACCCGAGCCGGACCCGGTGGCCAAGCCGTTCCGCCCGAACCACTTCTACGACGAACAGCGCGTACTGCTCGGCCGGACGTACCGTGCCGGCGACCGGATCCGCTTCACCGTGCCACGCAAGACGCCGGCCGCGTGGACCGTGCTGGACGTCGCCGACTTCGAACTCGTCGGCGCACCGCTGAAGCAGCCGAAGCGCTCGCTCGACGTCCGCCTCTTCGGCGCCGACCCGACCGGGCGACGGGATGCGGCGCCCGCAATCGAGCGCACGATCGCGGCCGCGAAGAAACTCCGCTGGTCGGTGTTCATCCCCGCCGGGACCTTCCAGGTGAACCGGCACATCGTCGTCGACAAGGTGACGATCCGCGGCGCCGGCAACTGGTGGACGATCATCAAGGGCCAGGTGCTGCCACTCGCCGAACCCGCACCTGACAAGTCCGTCCACAGCGCGCCCGGCTTCTATGGCAAGTACGCCGCCGACGGCGGGAGCACCGACGTACACCTGTCCGACTTCGCGATCGAGAGCGACGTCCGCGAGCGCATCGACACCGACCAGGTGAACGGGATCGGCGGCGCGATCGGCGGCGGTTCGACCATCGAGCGCCTGTACCTGCACCACACCAAGGTCGGCATCTGGCTGGACGGGCCGATGGACGGTCTGCTGATCCGCGACAACGTCATCACCGACGCGATCGCCGACGGGATGAACCTGCACCTTGGCGTCTCCAACGTTCGGGCCACCAACAACTTCGTCCGCAACAGCGGCGACGACGGGCTGGCGATGTGGTCGGAGTCGAACCCGGAGGGGCTGGTCAACCACCACAACATCTACGACCACAACACCGTGCAGACGCCGGTGCTGGCGAACAACATCGCGATCTACGGCGGCCGCGACAACGCGGTCACCGACAATCTGGTCGCCGACCCGATCCGCGAGGGCAGCACGTTGCACGCGGGATCGCGGTTCACCTCGACGCCGTTCGAAGGCACGCTGACCTTCGCCCGCAACACCACGGTCCGCGGCGGCCCCCGCGACCTCAACTGGGACCTCGGCCTCGGCGCGATCTGGCTGTACGCGTTGCAGTCGACGATGTCTGCGTCGATCGAGATCTCCGACAGTTCGTTCCTGGACTCGACGTACAACGCGATGATGTTCGTCGTCGACTGGCCGGTGAAGGACGACTACGCGATCACCGACGTCACAGTGCGCGACGTCAAGGTCGACGGCACCGGGACCAACGTGGTGAACGCGCGGGTCGGCGGCTGGGCGACGTTCGAGAACGTCGACGCACGCAACGTCGGGGCGCCGTTCGTGAACAACTGCGGCACGTTCCACTTCGACGGTCCACCCGAGTTCGACGTCCGGCTGCTCGGCGGGAACGACGGCGGGTGGACCGACGCAACCTGGTGCGAGGACCGCCCGGCCGTCGTACCACCGCCGCCGCCGTCGCCGTGGAACTGAGCGCGCGCCTGGCTTGCGCAGAGCGGCGCGGCCGTTGAGGGTTGAGGGATGCGTGCACATGCTGAGCGGTTGACCGGCCTGGGGACGACGATCTTCGCGGAGATGTCCGCCCTCGCGGTGGCCACCGGATCGGTGAATCTCGGGCAGGGCTTCCCGGACCGCGACGGCCCGGATTCGCTCCTCGAGGACGCGATCGCGGCGATCCGCGCCGGGGCGAACCAGTACGCCCCGGCCCGCGGCGTACCCGCCTTGCGGCAGGCGATCGTCGATCACCAGAAGCGCTTCTACGACCTCTCGTACGACCCGGACACACAGGTACTGGTCACCACCGGCGCCACCGAGGCAGTTGCGGCCGCGCTGCTCGCGTTCGTCGAGCCCGGTGACGAGGTCATCGCCCTCGAGCCGTACTACGACTCGTACGCTGCCGGCATCGCCTTCGCCGGCGGCCGGCGGGTACCGGTCACGCTGCGCGCCCCGTCGTACCGGCTGGACCTCGACGAACTGCGCGCCGCGGTCACCCCGCGGACCAAGGTGCTGCTGATCAACTCACCGCACAACCCGACCGGCACCGTCCTCACCGACGAGGAGCTGCGCGGGATCTGCGAGGTCGCGATCGAGCACGACCTGGTCGTCATCACCGACGAGGTCTACGAACACCTCGTGTACGACGGGATGCACCGGCCGCTGGCGTCGTACGACGGCATGGCGGACCGGACCGTGTCGATCAGCAGCGCCGGCAAGACGTTCGCGGTGACCGGGTGGAAGATCGGCTGGGTGACCGGATCGCCGGAGGTGGTGACCGCGGTGACCACGGCCAAGCAGTTCCTCACGTTCACCTCCGGGTCGCCGTTCCAGCCCGCAGTCGCGAACGCACTTGCCCTGGGCAACGACTACTACGACGCGCTGTGCGCCGACCTGAAGTCCCGCCGTGACCTGCTCGCCGACGGCCTCGCCGGCCTCGGCTTCGAGGTGCACCGCCCGGCCGGTACGTACTTCGTCACCACCGACATCCGCCCACTCGGTCACACCGACGGCATCGAGTTCTGCCGCATGCTCCCGCAACGCGCCGGCGTGGTCGCGATCCCCCACCAGGTCTTCTACGACAACACCGAAGCCGGCCGCCCGCTGGTCCGCTGGGCCTTCTGCAAACAGCCCGACGTCCTGCAAGTGGCGCTGGACCGGCTGCAGAAACTCAGGGGCTGAACGGTCCGGCGACTGATGTATGGGTTTCGGAGTCGGCGGTGCAGGGTCGGCGAGCCCGTCGAGCAGCACCGGCCGGCGTGACCCGGCATGATCACACGAGCCCACGGTGCGTAAACCCTGCGCCCGGGACCTTGCACAGCCACCCGAGACCTTGCACACCCCCCCGGGCCGACGACCAGGAACGCCGCGCTGACGCCGTCTTGGACACTACCCGGGACCTTGGACACCTACCCGGGACCTTGCACAAGCAATAACCAATCCACAACAACCACAACCTGTTCAAGCCCCCATCTCCAGCGCACAGGACCACCGGCGCAGCCAGCCTCGTGCGAGCGGATAACCCGCCTGTGGGGGGTTCTTCGCTCGTACGCCTGCCGCGGATCAGCCGGCGGTGATCCAGCCAGCGGTGATCCAGCCAGCGGTGATCGAGCCAGCGGTGATCTGGTTGGAGATGTTCGGCACGCGGTGACGGTGCGACGCGGTGACGGTGCGACGCGGTGACGGTGCGACGTGGTGGCGTGGCGTGGCGTGGTGGCGTGGCGGGGTGTGCTCTCGTCGTAGGGGCTTCCGGATTTCCGCCCCACGGTGGGTTCACCCACCGTGTTGTGGGTTCCGCACCCTTCAGACGGGTCAGGAACCCACAACACCGTGGGTGAACCCACCGTGTGGGGATGCGCGGTCGTCCAGCGCGCGGTCGTCCAGCGCGCGGTCGTTCAGCGCGGGCGCCGACACAGTCGCCCCGGACCCACCGACGGGTCGGTCACGAGGGCTGGATGAACTTGCTGAGGGTTTCGGGGTCGCGGGCGACGGCGGTGGTGCCGTCGTCGGCGGTGATGATGGGGCGCTGGATGAGGATCGGGTCGGTGACCATGGCCTGGATCCAGTCGTCGCGGTGGGCCGGGTCGCGAGGCAGTGTCTTCAGCGGCTTCGCGGCTGCTTCGTTGTGGCGGACGATGTCCCACGGCTCGAGGTTGAGGCGGGTCAGGACCTCGGACAGTTCGGCCGCGGTGGGCGGGTCGTCGAGGTAGCGCCGTACGGTGTAGTCGATCCCGGCCTCGTCGAAGGCCTTGGTGGCGGCCCGGCATTTCGAGCAGGCAGGGTTGATCCAGAGTTCCACAGGGTCTCCCGGCGTCAGCGGTGGTTGAACCACAGTCTGGTAGGTCGCTGCAGCATGAGGATCAGCAGGGCCGCGTGGATGCCGAGCCCGAGGAGGCTGGACGGCAGCGCGACCACGCCGCCGGCAACGCCCATCGAGGCGACGCCGATCAGGACGTACCGCGCCCAGGCGCGCCGTTTGCGGAGGTAGAGGGCCGGCACCAGGTAGGCGACCGCACAGACGAGCGCGGCCGCGACCGCGACCGGTGCGTTGCCGCGGGAACCGGTGAGGACCTCGGAGATCTGTTCGCCGGCGGAGGTCAGCGTGAGTCCGGCGAGGAGCAGGCAGAGCGCACCGAGCCCGATCGCGATCACGGAGGCGACCTTGACCTGCTTCGGTGCCGTCGGCTGGTACGTGTAGTCCCCGGGCACAGCGCCGAACAGCCCGCTGTACGGTCCTGGCCCGTCTCGCCGCGGCTCGCCGCCACGCTGCTCAGTCATCCACGTCCTTCCACGACCCCCCGTCCCCGATCCTCCCAGATCCCCCAAACGCCGAGCCTCAGCCGAGCGTGATGTCGAGATGTGGGTACGCCGGCACGGCCTCAGTCAGGGCCGCCGGCCCGGCGGACGGGAGGAAATGCACCGTCGTCCCGGTCGTACCGTCGGACGCGATCGGCTCGAGATCGGTGACCGGGACGCCGCGCTCGTAACGCTGCGTCCACGAGCCGTTGACCCGCCGGTTCGTGTGCACCAGCCAGTCGCTCAGCGCAGCCACGACGGACATCCCCCGCCGCGGAAATCCGTCCGGCAGCAGCGGCGCGGCCGGGTCGTCGAAGAACCGCAGATCCTTCGTCGCCATTACCGGCTTCTTCACCACCCGCCCGTGGTCGTCGACCCGGGTGTCGGTCCCGCGGCCGTCGTCGGCGATCGCGATCGAGCCGTCGCCGTACCGCGTCACCGAGCACCGCCCGCGCCGGCCGCGCGACTCGGCCTCGTCGTCCGGGTACGCGAGCACTTCGAGGACCAGGTGCAGTACGCCGCCCGGTGCGTACCGGTCGGGGTTCGCGCGGATCTTCGCGAGATGCCGCTCGTCGACGGAGGCCGCCCAGTCGTGGGTGGTGTTGATCCAGCCGGTCACCACGCCATTGTCCCGGACACAGCGAAAGGGCCCGGTCCTGGGACCGGGCCCTTCGCAGCAAGGGGTCAGGAAGAGATTTCCAGTGCGTCCTTCGCCTCGTTGAGGGTGACCTTGACGGTGTCGCCGTCGCGGATCGAGCCGTCCAGCAGGCCGCGGGCGAGCTCGTCGCCGATCGCCGACTGCACCAGGCGGCGCAGCGGACGGGCGCCGTACACCGGGTCGTAGCCGGTCATCGCCAGCCACTCCATCGCGCCCTCGTCGACCTCGAGCGTGATCCGCCGGTCGGTCAGCCGGCGTTGCAGCGCCGCGATCTGCAGCCCGACGATCTGCGTCAGCTCCTCGCTGCCGAGCGCGTCGAACAGCACGATCTCGTCCAGCCGGTTGATGAACTCGGGCTTGAACGACTGCCGCACCACGGCCATCACCTGGTCGCGCTTGACCTGGTCGTCCAGTGTGATGTCGGCCAGGTACGCCGACCCCAGGTTGCTGGTCAGGATCAGGATCACGTTGCGGAAGTCGACCGTACGGCCCTGGCCGTCGGTCAGCCGGCCGTCGTCGAGCACCTGCAGCAGCAGGTCGAAGACCTCGGGGTGCGCCTTCTCCACCTCGTCGAGCAGGATCACCGAGTACGGACGGCGGCGGACCGCCTCGGTCAGCTGACCGCCCTCTTCGTAGCCGACGTAGCCGGGCGGCGCACCGACCAGGCGGGCGACGCTGTGCTTCTCGCCGTACTCCGACATGTCGATGCGGACCATCGCCCGCTCGTCGTCGAACAGGAAATCCGCGAGCGCCTTCGCGAGCTCGGTCTTACCCACACCGGTCGGACCGAGGAACAGGAACGAACCAGTCGGCCGGTCCGGGTCGGAGACCCCCGCGCGCGCCCGCCGTACGGCGTCGCTCACGGCCTTGACGGCCTCGCGCTGACCGATCAGCCGGCGACCCAGCTCCTCCTCCATCCGGAGCAGCTTGCCGGTCTCGCCCTCGAGCAGCCGGCCGGTCGGAATGCCGGTCCACATCGCGATCACTTCCGCGATCTCGGTCGGGCCGACCTCCTCGTTGACCATCGCCTCGGGGCCTTCGGCCTCCTCCTGCGCGTCGGCCTCCTCGAGCTCCTTGGTGAGCTGCGGAATCTCGCCGTACAGCAGCCGGGACGCGGTCTCCAGGTCGCCGTCGCGCTGGGCGCGCTCGGCCTGGCCGCGCAGCTCGTCGATGCGCTCCTTGATCTCACCGACCCGGTTCAGACCGGACTTCTCCCGCTCCCAGCGGGCCTCGAGGGCACGCAGCTCCTCCTCGCGGTCGGCGAGGTCGGCCCGCAGCCGCTCCAGCCGCTCCTGCGACGAGGCGTCCTCCTCACGGGACAGCGCCAGCTCCTCCATCTTCAGCCGGTCGACGGTACGGCGCAGCGAGTCGATCTCGACCGGGGACGAGTCGATCTCCATCCGCAGCCGGGACGCGGCCTCGTCGACCAGGTCGATCGCCTTGTCGGGCAGCTGCCGGCCGCTGATGTAGCGGTTCGACAGGGTCGCCGCGGCGACCAGCGCGGAGTCGGAGATCGCGACCTTGTGGTGCGCCTCGTAGCGCTCCTTGAGGCCGCGCAGGATCGCGATCGAGTCCTCGACCGACGGCTCACCGACGAACACCTGCTGGAACCTGCGCTCCAGTGCGGGGTCCTTCTCGATCCGCGTGCGGTACTCGTCGAGCGTGGTCGCGCCGATCATCCGCAGCTCACCACGGGCCAGCATCGGCTTCAGCATGTTGCCGGCGTCCATCGCGCCCTCGCCGCTGGCGCCTGCGCCGACGACGGTGTGCAGCTCGTCGATGAACGTGATGATCTGACCGTCGGACTCCTTGATCTCGGTCAGCACCGCCTTCAGCCGCTCCTCGAACTCACCGCGGTACTTCGCACCCGCGACCATCGCGCCGAGGTCCAGGCTGATCAGCCGGCGACCGCGCAGCGACTCCGGGACGTCACCCGCGACGATCCGCTGGGCGAGGCCCTCGACCACCGCGGTCTTCCCGACGCCCGGCTCACCGATCAGGACCGGGTTGTTCTTGGTCCGACGAGACAGCACCTGCACCACGCGGCGGATCTCGGTGTCCCGGCCGATCACCGGGTCGAGCTTGCCGTCCCGGGCACGCTCGGTCAGGTCGACGCCGTACTTCTCCAGGCTCTTGGTGGTGCCCTCGGCCTCCGGCGAGGTGATCCGGCGGTTGCCGCGCATCTTGTCGAATGCCTGCAGCAACGCGTCCGGCGTGACGCCGAGCGCACTCTGCGCGGGGCCCTCCACGGTGGCGAGCGCGATCAGCAGGTGTTCGGTGGAGACAAACTCGTCGCCGAGCCCGAGCGCGCGCTGCTCGGCCTGGTTCAAGACGTCGCCGGTCTTCGGCGACAGACTCGGTGCCTGCACGCTTCCGCCGCTCGCCTTCGGCAGCCGGGCGAGCTGCTCAGCGGTCTTCCGGCGTACGGCGTCCAGGTCGCCGCCGGCCGCTTCGAGCAGACCGGCCGTGGTGCCCTCGGGCTGCGCGAGCAGCGCGGACAACAGGTGAATCGGTTCCACGGTCGGGTTGCCCGCCGCGGAGGTCTGACGGATCGCGACCGACAGGGTTTCCCGGGCCAGCGTCGTCAACCGCTGAACATCCATCTGGTTCCAGCCTTTCGAGTTCCAGCAACAACAGTCACTGGGTACAACTTATCCAAAGTTGAGTCCATTCCACTCAACTCTGGGAAATCTCGGGGAGAAATCAGGGTTCCCGGCACGATTCCGGGCATGACACAGGGGTGGTGCGCCGCAGTCGGGCACCACCCCTCGGGTCCGGATCTCGTCAGTCGGTGAATTCGGGGGCGCGGATCCGGTACACCTGCAGGTTGAGGTCGTAGTACTTGTCGGTCTCGCCGACCCACACCATGCCAAGCCGCTGCGCAGTCGCAATCGCGCGCCGGTTGTGCGGCCGGGCGACCGCGAACAGTTCGTCGACCTCGCCAGTACTGAACGCCCAGCGCATCAACGCGCGGCTGGCCTCGGTGGCATACCCGTGCCCCCACGCGCTCGGAGCCAGTTGCCAGCCGATCTCCAGATCCTCCTCGTACGGCGGCAGCAGGCGGATCAGCAACCCGCCGACAACCTCGCCGTCCGCCTTGCGTTCGACGGCCCAGCGGCCCGCCGGAACGACGAAGTTCGGCTGTGCCTCGATCCACGACTGCAGGATCATTCGCATCGTGGCCACATCCGGCACCTTCTCGATGGCCGGTGACAGCCAGGGCGCCACGTCCGCGGATCCGAAGATCTCCAGTGCGGCCTCGGCGTCGTTTTCCTCCCAGTCCCGGATCAGCAGCCGGTCCGTCTCCAGCTTGAGGGTCACCCTGCCAGCGTAGGCGGCCGCGGAAACCGGCGACAGCCTCGCGACCCGGGCGAGCGGCCGAAGCGCGAGCCGCAGGGCGGTCCTGGAACGGACCACCCTGCGGGGGGCCGATGGGCGCCGGGGGGGACAGCGCACCAACGACCTGGCGGAGTGTCGTGGGGGAACGACGACCTCCGCCCCAGCCGGGGGCTCCGAGGGGTGGGTTTCGGAACGCCTCCGGCAGCTATGGGGTGGGGGATCAGCGAGAGCCGAGTTCCAGAGGCTGGGTGCGGATCCACCGGGTCGTGGTCTGCTGCCGGCCCATGGCGATCACGTCGCCGGCTGGACCCGCGGAGAAGACCCGACTCGCGGCGGGGCGTCGCGAGACGCCGACACCGCGCTGGACCTCTGCCAGGAGCTGGTTGACCCGCTGCCGCAGGTCCTCCACTTCGGACTGTAGCGCGAGAATGTGCCGAATACCCGCCAGGTTGACGCCCTCTTCCTGGCTGAGGTGCTGCACGTACCGCAGCTTCGCCACGTCGTACGCCGAGTACCGCCGGCCACGGCCGGACGCCCGGCTCGGCACCACGAGGCCGAGCCGGTCGTACTGGCGCAACGTCTGCGGATGCATGCCGGCCAGCTGGGCCGCCACCGAGATCACGTAGATCGGCGTACGGTCGTCCCAGGTCGGCACCTGATTGAACGGAACACCCATCATGAACTCCCGAACAACCCGGCCCGCAGATCCGGCTGGTCGGACGCGGAACTGAACTCGCGGAGCTTCTCGCGCTGCTCCTCGGTCAGTTCGTGCGGCACCTGCACCTCGATGGTGAGCAGCAGGTCGCCCTTGGTCCCGTCCCGGCGGACCGAACCCTTGCCACGGACGCGCAGCTTGCTGCCGTTCGCCGTACCGGCCGGGATCCGGACCGTGACGGGCATACCGTCCAGGGTCGGGACCTTGATCTCCGCACCCAGCGCCGCCTCGGTGAAACTCACCGGGACGTTCAGCGTCAGGTGTTCGCCCTGACGGCCGAAGATCCGGTGCGGCTTGACGTGCACAGTGACGTAGAGGTCGCCCGCGGGGCCACCTCGTTCACCGGCCGCGCCCTTGCCCTTGAGCCGGATCCGCTGACCGTCCTGCACACCCGCCGGAATGCGGACCTGCATGGTCTTGCTGGACTGGCCACGGCCGGAGCCGTGGCAGGTCTCGCACGGCTGGTCGACGACCAGGCCGCGCCCCTTGCACTCGGTGCACGGCTCGGTCATCGCGAACACGCCGCCCTGCACCGACGTCTGCATTCCGGTGCCTTCGCACTTCAGGCAGACCTTCGGCACCGTGCCGTACTTCGCGCCGGTTCCTCGGCAGGTCGGGCACGGTGCGTCGCTGGTCATCCGCAGCCCGACCGTGACACCGTTCACGGCCTCGGCGAACTCGATCGTCGCCTCGGTCTCGATGTCCTGGCCGCGCCGCGGACGGGCGGTGGTGCTGGTCGTGGTCCGGCCACCACCGCCGAACATGCCGCCGAGGATGTCGCCGAGACCGCCGCCGGCGCCCTGACCGCCGCGGTTGAACAGGTCGCCGACGTTGAAGTCGAAGCCACCCTGACCGCCGCCGCCGGGCATCCGGAAGCCACCGCTGCCGAACAGCCGGCGCGCCTCGTCGTACTCCTTGCGCTTCTTCGGGTCGCCGACGACGTCGTACGCCTCGGAGACCTCCTTGAACTTGGCCTCCGCCTTGCTGTCCCCCGGATTGGAGTCCGGATGGTACTGCCGGGCCAGCTTGCGGTAGGCCTTCTTGATCTCGTCGGCTTCGGCGGTCTTGGAGACGCCGAGGACCTTGTAGAAGTCCTTCTCGATCCAGTCCTTCGTACTCATCGGGCGCCTCCCCTCCCGTCGCGTCGGCGATTACTCCGCGGAGTTGTCCGCGGCCTTGTCGTCATCTGTGTTCTCCACCGGTACGTCGGCCTTCTCGGCGTCGGCCGGCAGTTGTTCCGTGGGCTCCGACACCGCCACCCGGGCCGCCCGCAGGATCCGATCACCGTGCCGGTAACCCGGCTGCATGATCATCGTCGCGGTCGGTCCGTCGACCTCGTCGGAGTAGTTGTGCAGCAGGGCCTCGTGGATCCGCGGGTCGAACGGGTCGCCGACCTCACCGAACTTCACCAGGCCGAGCTTCTCGGTGACCCGCTCGAGCGACTCCGCGACGGCCTTGAACGCACCCTCGAGCTCGCCGGCTTCCCGGGCCCGGCCGATGTCGTCCAGGATCCCGAGCAGCTCGGTCAGCACGCTGCCGATCACGACCTCGCGGGCGGCTTCCCGCTCGCGGTCCACCCGGCGCTTGTAGTTCACGTACTCGGCCTGCAGTCGCTGCAGGTCCGCCGTACGCTCCGCAAGCGCCTCGGTGAGCAGTGCCTCCTGGGCCGACGGGCCGATCAGATCGGACGGGTCCCGCGGCGGCTGGCCGCTCGGACCACCGCCCGGACCGCCCTGCTGACCGCCCGCGTGAGTGCCCGGCGGGGCGCTCACCGGAGCGCCCCCCGTGCTGTCGGGAGTGCCCGCCGCGGGCGCCGCGGACTGGTCCGCAGGCTCCCGCAGCTTGCCGGTTTCCGGGTCGATCCGGCGCTTGTCGCGGATGACGGGCTCGCCGTCACCGAACTCGCTACCAGTCGGTCGATCCGTCACTTGTCCTCCGTCTTGTCCTGCGGCCGGTCCTCGTCCACGATCTCGGCGTCGACGACGTCGTCCTCGCTGCTGGTCGTGTCACCGGCGGTCGCACCGTCGTCGGTCGTGCCGCCGGCGGCCTGCTGGGCGTTCGCGTACATCGCGGCACCCATCTTCTGGCTGGACTGCGCGAGCTTCTCCGACGCCGCCTTGACCGCGTCGGCGTCGTCACCCTCGAGCGCCTTCTTCAGCTCGGCGATGCCGTCCTTGACCTCGGTCTTGACGTCGTCCGGGACCTTGTCCTCGTTCTCCGACAGGAACTTCTCAGTCTGGTAGAGCAGACCCTCGGCCTGGTTGCGCTGCTCCACGGCCTCGCGGCGCTTGCGGTCCTCCTCGGCGTACTGCTCGGCGTCGCGGACCATCTTCTCGATGTCCTCCTTCGGCAGCGCGGACCCGCCGGTGACGGTCATCCGCTGCTCCTTGCCGGTGGCCAGGTCCTTGGCGTTCACGTGCACGATGCCGTTCGCGTCGATGTCGAAGGTGACCTCGATCTGCGGCACGTTCCGCGGCGCCGGCGGCAGGCCGGTCAGCTCGAAGTTGCCGAGCGACTTGTTGTCGCGGGCCATCTCGCGCTCACCCTGGTAGACCTGGATCATCACCGACGGCTGGTTGTCCTCGGCCGTGGTGAAGATCTCCGAACCCTTGGTCGGGATCGTGGTGTTGCGCTCGATGATCTTGGTGAACACGCCACCCTTGGTCTCGATCCCCAGGCTCAGCGGGGTCACGTCGAGCAGCAGGACGTCCTTGACCTCACCCTTCAGCACACCGGCCTGCAGGGAGGCGCCGACCGCGACGACCTCGTCGGGGTTCACGCCCTTGTTCGGGTCCTTGCCGCCGGTCAGCTCCTTGACCAGGTCGGCCACCGCGGGCATCCGGGTCGAACCGCCGACCAGGATCACGTGGTCGATCTTCGACACGTCGATACCGGCGTCCTTGATGACCGCCTTGAACGGCGCGCGGGCGCGCTCGAGCAGGTCGTTGGTCATCTTCTGGAACTCGGCCCGGGAGAGCTTCTCCTCCAGGTGCAGCGGGCCCGACTCGGTCAGGCTCAGGTACGGCAGGTGGATCGTGGTCTCAGCGGCGCTGGACAGCTCGATCTTCGCCTTCTCGGCGGCCTCGGTGAGGCGCTGCATCGCCATCTTGTCGCCGGACAGGTCGGTGCCGTTCTTGTTCTTGAACTGGGTCACCAGCCACTGGACGATCCGGTTGTCCCAGTCGTCACCACCGAGGTGGTTGTCACCGCTGGTCGCCTTCACCTCGAAGACACCGTCGCCGATCTCCAGCAGCGAGACGTCGAACGTACCGCCGCCGAGGTCGAAGACCAGAATGGTCTGCTCGGCGCCCTTGTCCAGGCCGTAGGCCAGCGCGGCCGCGGTCGGCTCGTTGACGATCCGGTGCACCTTCAGGCCGGCGATCTCGCCGGCCTCCTTGGTCGCCTGGCGCTGCGCGTCGGAGAAGTAGGCCGGCACGGTGATGACCGCGTCGGTGACCTGCTCCCCGAGGTACGCCTCGGCGTCCCGCTTCAGCTTCTGCAGCACGAACGCGCTGATCTGCTGCGGGGTGAACTTCTTGCCGTCGATGTCCACGCTCCAGTCCTCGCCCATGTGGCGCTTGACCGAGCGGATGGTGCGGTCGACGTTCGTGGTGGCCTGGCGCTTCGCCACCTCGCCGACCAGGACCTCGCCGTTCTTGGCGAAGGCCACCACCGAGGGCGTCGTACGCGCTCCCTCGGCGTTGGGGATGACGGTGGGCTCGCCACCTTCCAGTACGGCGATGACGGAGTTCGTCGTACCGAGATCGATACCGACCGCGCGGGCCATGCTGTTACCTCCACAGAGTTGAGTGATGCAGACTCAATGGTGCCGTTCGTCCGCCTCGGCTTCAAATCCGTGACTGAACAAACTTGAGTTCACTGGACTCAACATTGCACGACGACCGGCTCATTCCCAAGGGCACCCCCCGATTTCGGGGGCCCGGCCAGGGTGCGGCCAGGGTCACCCCTCGCTTGGCAAGCGTTTACCGTGGTAGGCCTGGCCAGCGTGAAGCTTCGCCCGATGACCGCCGCCGACGACGCCGCGATCCTCGCGCTGAACGCCACCGCCGAGGGTGTCGTCGAGCCCCTGACCCTGGACCGCCTGGACTGGCTGCGGCTGATCGCCGCCCATGCCGTGGTGGTCGACCTGGACGGTACACCGGCCGGGTTCGTGCTCACCTTCACCCCGGGATCGGCGTACGACGGCCTGGCGTTCGAGACCTTCGCCCGTAAGTACGCCGACCGGTTCCTGCTCGTCGAGCGGATCGTGGTCGCGCCCGAACACCGCCGGACCGGGATCGCCTCGAAGGTCTACCGCGCGATCGAACGGGCCGCCGAGCCGTTCGACCGCGTAGTCGCGGCCGTACCCGTGGACAGCACGGCCCTGGCTTTCCATACGGCCCGCGGGTACGTCGAGGTCGACCGCCAAGACCTCCTCGACGGCACCACCTCAGCACTCCTCACCAAGGAACTGACGTAGCTCGCGATCAGAGCTGGTGGATGTTGAGCAGGGAGCGGACCGGGAGATCGTGACGTAGGCGTGGGTCGGTCAGGCCGTCGACGATGCACGCGGCACCGACCCAGGCCGCTCCGCAGTCCGCGACCAACGCCCGGGCCGTCCGCGCCGTTGCGCCGGTGTCGATCCAGTCGTCGACCATCAGCACCCGGTCACCGGCCCGGATCAGCTCCCGCCGGAACCCGAACACGACGTGCCGGTCCTGATAATCAGGTGCCGACGTCCGCCGCACCCACCGATCGCTGTCGATCGACGACCCGGAAGCCTTCCGCATCTCGACGAACCCGACGCCGAGCGCAGCCGCCGTCAACGCCCCGACCAGCGACCCCCGCGACACCGGCCCCAGCACCACCGTCGGCGCAGCATCCGCATACAGCTCCGCGAGCGCGGGCCCAACGGCACGCAACAACTCGGCGTCCCGCCACCACCCGGTGAGGTCCGCGTAACTACTTCACACGCCCCGATCCGTGCGCCACGAAAACGCCGCCCGAAGCCGCCTCTTGGTGTCCATACGTCCCATGGTCCCGGTAATGCGCGGTTGGTGCATGTGGTTTGCGGACGCCCACCACCCACCAAGGTGCCGAAACTCGGCCCGGGCGCCTAAGTCTGAGCGTGCGGACCGCGCGGCCGGCCTGCTTACTGAGTGGTGGAGGTCCGCCTGTGGATGACGCCCGACCCGATCCGCGCGAAATCGCCATCATCGAGGCATGGCAGATGTCGTTGAGGTGATCGGCAGGCGCGGCGGGTCCGCGACGTTCGCGGAATTGCGCGCGGTCGTGTCCGCACGCGCGATCCGCACCGCGCTCGCGGCGGGGGTGATCAACAGGGTGGCGAAGGGGGTCTACTCGCTGCCGGCCGCGCCGCCGGCGCTGATCGCGGCACGGAGCCAGGGTGGCGTCGTATCGCATCTCAGCGCCGCCCAGCACTGGGGCTTCGGGGTGCTGAACCCGCCCGACCTGCCGCACGTCACCCTCCCACCCGGCCGAGCCCGGCGCCGCGCCGGACTGCCGTGTGTCCTGCATTGGGCGGATGCGCCTGCCCTCGACGACGTCACGACCCCGTTGCGGACCGTCCTGGACTGCCTTCGCATCGCGCCACCCGCCGAAGGGCTCGCGATCGCGGACTCGGCCCTGCGGTCGGGACGCGTCGACCACGACCTGCTGCTGGACGCGGCGAACCGCCTCAAAGGACCGCATCGACGGAGGATCCAGCAGCTTGTCGCCTTCGCGGACGCTCGCGCGGAGTCCGTGCTGGAGTCCGTGCTGCGTTACCTGCTCATCGCGCGCGGCATCGAGGGTTTCGTACCGCAGCTGCAGGTGCGGGACGGGGAGTTCTCCGCGCGCCTCGACCTCGGTCATCCCCGGCTCCTCCTCGGACTCGAGGCCGACGGATTCGCCTTTCACGGCACCCGGCGCGCCTTGGTCAAGGACTGTCGCCGCCAAGCGAACCTCACCATCCGCGGCTGGCGAGTGCTCCGCTTCAGCTGGGAGGACATCATGTACGACCCGGACTGGGTGATCGCCACCATCGAACGCGCCGCCGGACTCCCACCACTCACCAACCGCCTCCTGCAGGCCGCCTGACGCTGGAACTGAGCGTGGGCCGCGCAGGCGAAGCGAGGTTAGTGAGTGGTGGCGGTCCGCCTAAACCACAGTCCGGCCGGCGATGAACGTCTGCGTCACCAGCGGCACGCCGGGGCGGTAGGCGAGGTGGAGGTAGGAAGGGGCGTCGAGGACGGCCAGGTCGGCGCGGGCGCCGGGAGTCAGGTGGCCGATGTCCGTGCGGCGGAGGGAGGCGGCACCGCCGGCGGTCGCGGACCAGAGGGCTTCGGCCGGGGTCATGTGCATCTCGCGGACCGCCAGCGCGATGCAGAACGGCATCGACGACGAGTAGCCCGAGCCGGGGTTGCAGTCGGTCGCCAACGCAATCGTGACGCCCGCGTCGAGGAGGCGGCGGGCATCGGGGTACGGCGACCTCGTCGAGAACTCGATCGCGGGCAGCAAACCGGCGACGACACCGCTCGCGGCGAGAGCGTCGACGTCCGCATCGGTGAGGTGGGTGCAGTGATCGGCCGCGGCAGCGCCGACCTCGGCCGCGAGCTGCGCCCCGGGCCCCTCGCCGAGCTGATTCGCGTGGACCCGCGCCTGCAACCCGCGCGCGATCCCGGCCTGGAGAATCGCCCGCCCCTGGTCGGCATCAAAGGCGCCACGCTCGACAAAGACGTCAACCCACCTGGCGTCCTTCGCGGCGGCGTCGAGCATCGCCCCGGTCACCAGCTGCACGTACCCGGCAGGATCGTCCGCGTACTCGGCCGGTACGACGTGGGCGCCGAGGTACGTCGTCTCCTCGGTGAACTGCCGCGCGATCCGCACCGCCCGCGCCTCGTCGGCGACGCTCAACCCGTACCCGGACTTGATCTCGACCGTCGTCGTGCCCTGCCGCCGCATCTCGGTGACCAGCCGGGCGACGTTGGCGGTCAGCTGTTCGTCGGTGGCCGCCCGGGTCGCGGCGACCGTGGTGCGGATCCCACCGGCGGAGTACGGCGTACCGGTCATCCGGGCCGCGAACTCCTCGGCGCGATCACCCGCGAACACCAGATGCGAGTGCGAGTCGACAAATCCCGGGATCACCGCCCGCCCACCGAGATCGAGCGCGGAATCCGCGGCCGGCGCATCCTGACGCCGACCGGTCCACGCCACCGTGCCGCCGTCGAGAACGATCGCCGCGTCCTGGATCTCGCCGAGCGGGCCGCCGTGCGCGGGATCGTTCGTCACCAAGGACCCGATGTTGGTCAGCAGCACCGAGGTCATCCGGTCACCGCCGCGATCGAGGACGCCAACGCGGCGCCGACGTCCAGCCGAACATGCTTGCCATCAGCAACCAGATGCTCGCCGCCGACCACCACATCGGTTACGTCGGAGGCCGACGCCGCGAAGACTGCGGTCTCGAGCGAACCCCCGGTGCCCGCCGTCCGGACGCTGTCCGACCGCACCGCGACCAGGTCGGCACGCGCACCCACGGCGATCGCGCCGGCATCCGGGAAGCCGAGCGAACGATGTCCGTCGACAGTCGCCGCCCTCACCAACTCGGCCGCCGACCAATGACCGCGCTCCTGTGCGGCCAGTCGCTCGTTCAGCTCGACCGCGCGCATCTCCTCGAACAGATCGATCACGGCATGGCTGTCGGAGCCGAGCGTCAACGGCGAACCCGCGTCGCGCAGGGCCACCGACGGACCGATCCCGTCGGCCAGATCGCGTTCGGTGGTCGGGCAGAAGCAGGAGTACGTCGCCGCGCTGCCGAGCAACCCGATGTCGACCGGTGTCAGATGCGTCGCGTGCACCGCACTGGTCCGCCCGCTGAGGAACCCGGTCTCGTCGAGGATCTGTGCCGGCGTCCGTCCGTACGCCTCGAGGCAGGCCGCGTTCTCGGCGACCTGCTCGGACAGGTGGATGTGCAGCGGTACGTCGGGGAACGCCGCCGCGACCGCACCGAGTTGCTCCTGCGGTACGCCGCGCACCGAGTGCGCTGCCGCCCCGATCACCACGTCGTCGCCACCTTTGAGTGCGGCCACCCGCGCGGCCCACGCGGTCGCATCGCCGTCGCTGAAGCGTTGCTGGACCTCGTTGAGCGGCTGGTCGATGCCACCGGCGACGTAACAGGTGTCGAGCAGCGTGATCCGGATGCCCACGTCACGGGCGGCCGCGATCAGCGCTGTACCCATCGCATTCGGGTCGGCATAGGCCCGCCCACCCGCAGCGTGGTGCAGGTAGTGGAACTCACCGACAGCGGTCACGCCGGCCAGCAGCATCTCGCCGTACACCGCGCGAGCGAGGTCGTAGTAGGTATCGGGCGTGAGCGCGGCGGCGACGGCATACATCTGGTCGCGCCAGGTCCAGAACGTGCCGCGCTCGGTCTGCGTCCGCCCGCGCAGCGCGCGATGGAACGCGTGGCTGTGACAGTTCGCGAGGCCGGGGATCACCAAGCCGGAGAGCACGTGGGCGTCGCCCGGATCCACACCCGTCTCCACCGCCGTGAACCGGCCGCCCGTCACGGTCACCAAGACGCGCGACGCGAGGCCGGTCGGCAGCAGAGCGGTCGAGCACCAGTACGACGTCATGCGGCGAGATCCTTCAGTACGGCGGCCAGCGCGTCGACGCCGGCCAGACAATCGTCCAGCTCCGCGTACTCCGCCGGCGAATGCGAAACGCCCGTGGGATTGCGAACGAACAGCATCGCGGTCGGGATCCCCGCGTCCGCGAACACGCCCGCGTCGTGACCGGCACCGGTCGGCAGCACCGGCGCGCCGTTCAGCACGTTCACCAACCGGTCCCGCAGCCCCGGGGGGAAGTCGACGATCGGCGACACGGACTCCGGCGTGACCTCGAGCGTCGTACCGTCCCGCTCCGCCCGCTCGGTCGCCTGCTTGGTGATTGCCGCCAGCAACGATTCGAGCGTCGCGGTGTCGGCGGCCCGGGCATCGAGCCATGCGGTGACCTGCGACGGTACGGCGTTGGTGCCGTTGGGCTCCACCGCCACCCGGCCGAACGTCGCCCGGGCGCCCGCCAACCGGGCCTGCTTGTTCGCGGCCAGTGCGGTCATCGCGTAGGTCAGCATCGGGTCGCGACGGTCCTCCATCAACGTCGTCCCCGCGTGGTTCGCCTCACCGGCGAAGGTGAACCGGTACCGTCCGTGCGGCCAGATCGAGCTGGCCACGCCGACCGGTGCGGTCAGCCCTCGCCCCTGCTCCACGTGCAACTCGACGAACGTCCCCATCCGCGCGAGCAGCGGTGACGGCCCGACGCCGGCGGGGTCGATGCCCGCGCCGGCGAGGGCCTCAGCCAGTGACACACCGTCGCGATCGGTCAGCGCGAGTGCTTTCGAGGCAGGCAGCACGCCGGCCGCGATCCGGGAGCCCAGGCAGGGCATCCCGAACCGGGATCCTTCTTCTTCGACAAAGGCGCCGATACCGATCGGCACCGCCGGCTCGAACCCCTCCGCCCGCAACTTGTCCACAGCCGCGAGCGCCGACACCACCCCCAGCGGCCCGTCGAACGCCCCGCCGTCGATCACCGAGTCCAGATGGCTGCCGGTCACCACGCCCGGGCCGGCACCGGCACCCCACCACGCGATCAGGTTGCCGATGCCGTCGCGTTCGACGGTGAGCCCGCGAGCGGCGCACTGGTCCAGGAACCAGTGCGTCGCCTCGCGTTCGGCGGGCGTCCAGCCGCCGCGGGTGTAGCCGCCGGTGCCGGGGTCACGGCCGATGGCGGACTCGTCGGCCCACAGGGATTCGAAACTCAAGGCTCAGGCCAGCGGGTTCTTCGACAGCCAGTCCTTGGCGACCGCCTCCGCGCTCTCCTTGCCGACGTCGATCCGCTTGACCAGCTCGGTCAGCGTGTCGGTGGTGAGCTTGGCGTCGACGGCGTTCAGCGTCGACACCACGTCGTCGGACTTGTGGTCGGTCCGGATCAACGGAACGATGTTGTTCGGCGGCAGGATGTTCTCCGGGTCGTCGAGCTGCACCAGGCCCTCGTCCTTGATCACGGACTGGGTGGTGAACAGGTTCGTCACCTGGATCTGGTTGTCCAGCAGCGCCTTGATGCTCAGCGGGCCGCCCGCGTCCAGCGTCTTGTACTCCTTGAACTCGACGCCGTACTTCTCCTTGAGGCCCTTCAGACCCGCGGACCGGACCTTGAACTCCGAGCTGCCGCCGGCGACCAGGTTCTTGTCCTTGAGGTCACCGAGCGACTTCAGGCTGTACTTGTCCGCGGTGGCCTTGGTGACGACGATCGTGTCCTCGTCGGTGGCCGGCGACTTGTCCAGCACCTCGAGCCCGGACGGCAGCGCCGCCTTGAGCGCGTCGTACGTCTTGTCCGGGTCGGTCTCGGTGGAGTTCTTGTCGAAGTACGCCAGCGCGGCGCCGGTGTACTCCGGCACCAGGTCGACGGACCCGTCCTTGATCGCGGCCATGTAGGTCTCGCGGTTGCCGATGTTCGGCTTCTTCTTCACCTCGATGCCCTTGCCGGCGAGGGCCTGGCCGTAGATCTCCGCCAGCAGTTGGCTCTCGGAGAAGTCGGCGGACCCGACGGTGATGCTGCTCACCTTCGACGGCGCGGGCGAGGAGCCCGCGTCGCCGTCGCCGAGCTGGTCGCCCCCACCCCCACAGCCGGCCAGGCCGAGCACCGCCAGCCCGGCGATCGCAGTACGGATGAGTGTGGATCTCAACACGAGAGCCTCCAGTGTTCTCGTTCAGCCATCGGCCGGTGCCGATGGATGTAGCTCAAGTTCATCAGGTCGGTCGGACAGTTCATCCGAGTTTCAGGCCGGGTGACACCGTGATCCGGCCGATCAGCGCGAACAGTGCGTCGAGCAGCAGCGCCAGCAGCGCCACCAGCAGCGCGCCGGTGAACATCTGCGGGAAGTCGCGCAGCTTCAGCCCGTCGATCACGTACCGGCCGAGGCCACCGAGCGACACCAGCGCCGCGATCGTCGCGGTCGACACGATCTGCAGGGTCGCGCTGCGGACACCGGAGATGATCAACGGCATCGCGATCGGGATCTCCACCTTCGTCAGGATCTCGCGCCCGGTCATTCCCATCCCCCGCGCGGCGTCGATCGTGGCCGGATCGACACCCGAGATCCCGGCGTACGTCGAGGCGAGGATCGGCGGGACGCCCAACGCGACCAGCGCGATCAGCACCGGCAGGAAGCCGATCTGGTCGGTCAGCAGCACCGCCAACATCAGCAGGCCGAGGCTCGGCAGCGCGCGGGCCGCGTTGCCGGCGTTGATGGCGAGGAACGCGCCGCGCCGGGTGTGACCGATCCGCAGGCCGATCGGCAACCCGATCAGCGTCGACAGGCCGAGCGCAGCGAACGTGTACCAGAGGTGTTCGAGGATCCGGGCCCAGATGCCTTCGTTGCCGGACCAGTTGAAGGGATCGGTCAGGTACTCCCACATGTCACGCCACCTCCGCGACGGGCCTGGTCACGCGAGCCCACGGCGTCAGCACGCGTTGCAGGGTGACCAGGATGAGATCGGCGAGCAGAGCCAGCGCCAAGGACAGCACCACTCCGACCACGACAGGGGTCAGGAAGTCCTTCTGGAAGCCGAGGGTGAACAGCTCCCCCAGGCCGCCGATGCCGATCACCGCGCCGACGCTGACCATCGAGATGTTGGCGACGGTGACGACGCGGAGGCCGGTGAAGATGACCGGTACGGCGATCGGCAGGTCGATCGCGACGAGACGGTGCAGCGACCCGTACCCGACGGCGACCGCGGACTGCCGGACGTCCGGTGGTACGGAGCGGAGTCCGTCGATCACGTTACGGATCAGCAGGGACACCGTGTAGATGGTCAGCGCGACGATGATGTTGACCGTGGACAGCACCTTGGTCCCGAGGATCGCCGGCAGCACGATGAACAACGCGATCGACGGCAGCGAGTAGAGGATGCCGCCGAACGCGATCAGCGGGTTCGCGAGCCAGGAGTAACGCGTCGCGACGTACCCGAGCGGCACCGAGATGAGCAGCCCGAGCACCACCGGCACGATCGCCAGGTACAAGTGCTCCCGCAACTGCTCCCCGATCAGCCCGAGGTTGTCTCCTATCCACGTCATAGGGCCTCCCGGTCCGGACTGCGGAGCGCGGCATTCAACACCGTCATGACCGTAGGGCCTCTGCGACGGTGGCCTGGTCGATGACGCCGATGGCCTTGCCGTTCTCGTCGACGCAGACACCGCGGCCGGTCGGTGAGGTGAGGACGGCGTCGAGGGCCGCGCGCAACGAGTCGCCGCGGGCGAACACCGCGCCGAGCGGCAGCAGTTCGGCCGCGCCGTTGCGCCAGCCGATCGGTACGCCGTCCTGCAGCGCGAGCTCATCCGGCAACGGGGCGACCGGCAACTGTTCGGGATGAACAAATGTCAGCGCCCGGTAACCGCGGTCGCGGCCGACGAAGTCACGGACGAAGTCGTCCGCGGGCTCGGCGAGCAGCTCGGCCGGCGGGGAGAACTGCGCGAGCTTGCCGCCGACCCGCATCACCGCGATCGTGTCGCCGAGCTTGATCGCCTCGTCGATGTCGTGGGTGACGAAGACGATCGTCTTGCCGATGTCACGCTGCAGGCGGAGCAGCTCCTCCTGGAGCTGGTTGCGCACGATCGGGTCGACGGCGCTGAACGGCTCGTCCATCAGCATGATCGCCGGATCGGCTGCCAGCGCACGCGCGACGCCGACTCGTTGCTGCTGGCCCCCGGACAGTTGCGCCGGGTACCGCTTGGCCAGCTTGAGGTCCAGGCCGACGCGCTCGAGCAGCTCCATCGCGGTGCTGTGCGCCTTGTGCTTGTCCCAGCCGAGCAGTTTCGGCACGGTGCCGACGTTGTCGACGACGGTCTTGTGCGGGAACAGGCCGGCGTTCTGGATCACATACCCGATCCCGCGGCGCAGTGCCACCGGGTCCTTGCCGTTGATGTCCTCGCCGTCGATCGAGATCGTTCCGCTGGTCCGCTCGATGGTGCGGTTGATCATCCGCAACGAGGTGGTCTTCCCGCAGCCGGACGGGCCGACGAACACGGTGATCTGGTTGTTCGGGATCCGCAGGGACAGTGTGTCGACGGCGACGGTGCCGTCCGGATACCGCTTGGTGACGTCCTCGAACTCGATCATGGCGCCCCTTCGCGCTCCTCGTCCGCGAGATCCCCGGCACGAGATCCCCAACAGCCCAATCGACCCTAGCGGAACGGGCAACCGATGCCACGCGATCACGCGCTGTCCCGCTCCGTGAGAAAGTGCACCGTAGCACTACAGATTCTCGTCGTCGCGGGCTGTGACTTCGGCCGCTCGTTCCGCCGGTCTCCTCGGGTCGCCGGGTTGTCCGGAGTCTTTCGGGCGTCAGGATTCCCGCATCGGAACCCTGACGCCCTTGTCCGCCGCCACCTCGTCGGCCTTGTCGTAGCCCGCGTCGACGTGGCGGATCACGCCTGTCGCCGGGTCGTTGGTGAGCACCCGCTCCAGCTTCTGCCGGGCCAGGTCGGTGCCGTCGGCAACCGATACCTGTCCGGCGTGGACGGACCGGCCGATACCGACGCCGCCGCCGTGGTGGATCGACACCCAGGAGGCGCCGCTGGCCACGTTGACCATGGCGTTGAGCAACGGCCAGTCCGCGATCGCGTCCGAGCCGTCGAGCATGCCTTCGGTCTCCCGGTACGGCGACGCGACGCTGCCGGTGTCCAGGTGGTCGCGACCGATCACGATCGGCGCCTCCAGCTCACCGGCGGTGACCAGTTCGTTGAACTTCAGGCCGGCCTTGTCCCGCTCGCCCTGTCCGAGCCAGCAGATCCGGGCCGGGAGGCCCTGGAACGCGACCCGCTCGCCGGCCATCGTGATCCAGCGCCGCAGGTGCTCGTTGTCCGGGAACAGTTCGAGGACGGCCCGGTCGGTGCGCGCGATGTCGGCCGGGTTGCCGGACAGCGCCGCCCACCGGAACGGGCCCTTGCCCTCGCAGAACAGCGGCCGGATGTACGCCGGGACGAAGCCGGGGAACTCGAACGCGCGCGCATACCCGGCCTTGCGGGCCTCGTCGCGGATCGAGTTGCCGTAGTCGAACACCTCGGCGCCGGCGTCCTGGAAGCCGACCATCGCCTCGACGTGCCGCGCCATCGACTCCTGCGCTCGCTGGGTGAACCCGGCCGGGTCCTTCTCGCGTGCGGTCGCCCAGTCCTCGAAGTCGATGCCGATCGGCAGGTACATCAGCGGGTCGTGCGCCGAGGTCTGGTCGGTGACCACGTCGATGGGCGCGCCGCGGCGGAGCAGGTCCGGTACCAGCATGGCCGCGTTGCCCAGAACGCCGATCGACAACGGTTTGCGCGCCGCCTTGGCTTCTTCGGCCAATTGAAGCGCTTCATCGACCGAGGATGCCTGGACGTCGAGGTAGCGGTGCTCGATCCGGCGCTGGATGCGCGACGCGTCGACGTCGATGCAGATCGCGACGCCGTCGTTCATGGTGACCGCGAGCGGCTGCGCGCCGCCCATCCCGCCGAGCCCCGCGGTCAGCGTGACGGTTCCGGCCAGCGAGCCGCCGAACTTCTTCTCGGCGACCGCGCCGAACGTCTCGTACGTGCCTTGCAGGATCCCCTGCGTGCCGATGTAGATCCACGAGCCGGCCGTCATCTGGCCGTACATCGTCAGGCCCATCGCCTCGAGCTTGCGGAACTCCTCCCAGGTGGCCCAGTCGCCGACCAGGTTCGAGTTCGCGATCAGGACCCGCGGCGCCCACTCGTGCGTCTGCAGCACGCCGACCGGTCGGCCCGACTGCACGAGCATCGTCTCGTCATCCTTGAGCGTGGTCAGGGTGCGCACCATCGCGTCGAACGAGTTCCAGTCCCGGGCGGCCTTGCCGGATCCGCCGTACACGACCAGTTCGTCGGGGTGCTCGGCGACCTCGGGGTCGAGGTTGTTCTGGAGCATCCGCAGCGCGGCCTCCTGCTGCCAGCCACGGGCGGTCAGGGTGGTGCCGCGGGGTGCGCGGACAGGACGTGGTCCGGACATGGGTGATCCAGCCTTTCTGTACTTCTAGGAGAGCGGGCCGGTGACGGCCTCGGCGGCGGTGATATAGGTGCCGTTGGCAACAAGCCGGACGGAGTGTTCGATCTCGGGCGCGAGGAAACGGTCGGTGGCAGGCCCCTCGACCTGCGCCCGCAGGGCGGTCCGGACCGCGGCGGTGGCCGGGGCCGGCGTGAGCGGGGCGCGCAGGTCGAGGGCCCGCGCGGCCGTGAGGATCTCGATCGCCAGTACCCGCTGCAGACCGTCGATCGCCCGGCGCAGCTTGCGTGCGGCCGACCAGCCCATCGCGACGTGGTCCTCCTGCATCGCGCTGCTCGGGATCGAGTCGACGCTCGCCGGTGCCGCTAAGCGCTTCAATTCGGAGACGATCGCGGCCTGCGTGTACTGCGCGATCATGTGGCCGCTGTCCACGCCCGGATCGTCGGCGAGGAACGCGTTCAGCCCGTGGTTGCGGGCGACGTCGAGGAAGCGGTCGGTGCGGCGTTCGCTGATCGAGGCGAGGTCGGCGACGGCGATCGCCAGGAAGTCCAGGACGTAGCCGACCGGAGCGCCGTGGAAGTTCCCGTTCGACTCCACGCGACCGTCCGGGAGGACGACGGGATTGTCGATCGCGGCCGCCAGCTCGCGACCGGCCACGGACGCAGCGTGCGCGGCGGTGTCGCGGGCGGCGCCGTGGACCTGCGGCGAACACCGCAGTGAGTAGGCGTCCTGCACCCGGTTGCAGTCCGGACCGCGGTGACTCGCGACGATCGCACTGTCCTTGAGGATCGCCCGCAGGTTGGCCGCCGACGCGGCCTGACCCGGATGCGGGCGAAGCGCCTGAAGGTCCTCGGCGAACACGCGGTCGGTGCCGAGCTGCGCCTCGACACTCATCGCCGCGGCGAGGTCGGCGGTCCTGAACAGGCGGTCGAGATCGGCGAGCGCGAGGACCAGCATGCCGAGCATGCCGTCGGTCCCGTTGATCAGCGCGAGACCTTCCTTCTCGGCCAGCACGACGGGCTGCAGGCCGTGAGCTTGAAGCGCTTCAGCGGCGTCCCGGAGGTTCCCATCGGCGTCGCGGACCTGGCCTTCGCCCATGATCGCGAGCGCGACATGGGACAGCGGCGCCAGGTCGCCCGAGCAGCCGAGGCTCCCGTACTCGTGGACCACCGGGGTCAGGTACGCGTTGAGCAGACCCGCGTACGCCTGGGCTGTCTCAACCTTCACGCCGGTGCGGCCGGTGGCGAGCGTCGACAGCCGCAGCAGCGCCAGCGCCCGCACGACCTCGGTCTCCACCTCGGGCCCGGAACCGGCGGCGTGCGAGCGAATCAAGCTGCGCTGCAACTGGGCGCGCAGTTCCGGGGCGATGTGCCGGGTGGCGAGTGCACCGAAGCCGGTCGAGACCCCGTAGTGCGGGGTGTCCGCGTGGGCAAGCGCTTCAATCGCGGCGCGTGACTTCGCGATCTCCTCGAGCGCCTGGTCGTCGATCCGTACCTGGGCGCCGTACCGCGCGACCGCGACCACCTCGTCCGGGGTCAGCGGTCCGGTCCCGACATTCACTGTGTGTTCCACCCGATCATTGCACCGCGCCGGACCGCCCGCCGGCAGCAGCAGCGCCGGACTTTCCGTCTCGGATCTGAGACAACCTCGGCGACCCTTCGCGGCCGTAGGGTTCTGCCATGGTGTTCGAGATCCGGACGGCGCGCCCAGGGGACGCGGCCGGGATCGCGCGGGTCTGGTCCTCGACCATGCCGCACCTGGTGAAGACCGCGCGGGCGGTCGAGGTCGAACTGACCGAAGGCCACAGCCGCGAAATGCTGGTCGCCGCCGACGGTCCGGAGGTCGTCGGGTACGCGAACCTCTACCTGCCGCCGCCGGACGCCGAGGCGCCCCGGATCCGGATCACGATCCAGGTACCGCCGGAGCAGCGCCGCCACGGCATCGGCAGCGCACTGACCGGCACGATCGTCACGCGGGCCGTGGAGCTCGGCGCCGGCCGGCTGCTCACGGCGGTCGCCGACACCGACGAGGCCAAGGCGTTCGCCGCCAAGCAGGGGTTCACCTCGCAGCGCCGGATGACGCATGCGCGCGCGGACCTGAGCACGCCGCGTGAAGCGCTTCAACCACCCGACGGGCTGCGCGTCGCGACGTACGACGACCTCGACCCGCGGCAAGTGTTCGACGCCGAGATCCAGGTCCGCGACGACGACCCGAGTGGGCTGTCGGGCGGACCGGCGTACGAGGAATGGGTTCGCGTCGTGTGGGCGAACCCGGACGGCCGGCGCGACCTGAGCGTCGCCGTCGTCGACGGTGACCGGGTGCTGTCGTTCGTGACCACGACCGCGGACCCGGACCGCAAACTGATCTGGTCGAATCTGACCGGCACGATCCCGTCGGCGCGTGGCCGCGGGCTGGCGAAGGTGGTGAAGTCTGTGGCGCTCGCCCGGGCACGGGACGCCGGGTTCACGGTCGCATCGACCGGGAACGATGCGGCGAACGAGCCGATGCTCGCGGTCAACCGGTGGCTCGGCTACCGGGAGGCCGCCGGCGCGTGGACCGCGGAGAAGACGCTGTGAAGCGGCTGGCGAAGTCGCTCACGTTCTTCCTGATGCTGTCGCTCGTCGTCGGCTACCTGGTCTCGGGATCGGCGTTCATGGACTGGGCCGTCGCCGGCGGACTGTTCGCGGTGGCCGTCGTCGGCGAGGGCCTGCGGTACTGGTTGCGCCGGACCCGGGCGAAGAAGCGGGACTCGTCGCACGTGTGAGGTTACGCTGCCGTTGTGAGCGGCAACGTTCCCGCCTCGACCCGCACGCTGCGGGTGCTGACGTTCCTGGCCACGCAGCCGGGGCCGGTACCGATGGAGCGCATCGCGTCCGCGGTCGGGCTGCCGCGCTCGTCGACGTACCACTTGCTCCGGGCAATGATCGGTGAGGGCTTCGTCGTCCATCTCCCCGAGGAGAAGCGGTACGGGCTCGGCGTCGCGGCCTTCGAGATCGGGTCCGCCTACCTGCGGCACGACCCGCTGGAGCGGCTGGCGCGGCCGTTGCTCGTGCAACTCGTGCACGAGGTCGGGTACACGGCACACCTCGGCGTACTGCACGGGCGTGAGCTGGTCTACCTGCTGAAGGAACAGCCACCCCGGCCGGTACCTCTCGTGACGGACGTCGGCGTACGGCTGCCCGCCACCCTCACCGCGTCCGGGCGCGCACTGCTGGCGGAGCTGCCGCCGGCTCAGGTACGCGCGCTGTTCCCGACGCCGGAGTCCTTCGTACGACGGACCTCGCACGGACCGCAGACCCTGACCCAACTACGCCGCCTGCTCGCCGAGGAGAAGCGGCAGGGATACGCGATGGAGGACTCCTTCATCACCCCCGGCGTCGCCTCCGTCGCCAGCGCCGCCCTCGACCACGCCGGCCACCCGGTCGCCGCCATCAGCGTCACCTTCCGCACCGACGCAGTCCCCACCTCCGAACGCCCCCACCTCGCCCACAAAATCCGCCAAGCCGCCAAAGCCCTGACCCGCCGTCTGCACGGCTGACCTCACGCGACCCCGGTCGACCGCGACGAAGCGCGTGAGCCCCGGCCGGTACGACGAGCACGACAGCAACGACGGGGTCTGCCGGAGGTGTGGTGATTGATGGCTCTCGGGGTGAGCGACAGCTGAGGCCATGAGGGCGTGCGGGGGTGCGGGTGGCGTGGCGGTGCGGCGGTGGCGCGGTGCCGCGGCGCGGTGGCGTGGCGGTGCGGCGGTGGCGCGGTGCCGCGGCGCCGCGGCGCGGTGGCGTGGCGGTGCGGCGGTAGCGCGGTGGCGCGGCGCGGTGGCGTGGCGGTGCGGCGGTAGCGCGGTGGCGCGGTGCC
>NZ_JBEZFT010000030.1:0-51851 GCF_040649595.1 Kribbella sp. NPDC048915
TTTCCACAACACGGTGGGTTCACCCATCGTGTTGTGGGTTCCGTACCCTTCACACGGGTCAGGAACCCACAACACCGTGGGTGAACCCACCGTGCGGGGAGCGGGCGTGCGGGGACGCGGGCGTGCGGGGACGCGCGCGGTCGGCCAGTCCGGGCGCTGACTCGGTCACCCAGACCCACCCACGGATCGGTCACAAGAGCCGGATGACCTCTCGTGTTGGGGGTTGTCGGCTCGTATACCGGCAGACAACCCTCAACGCGAGGGGATGTCCCCCCCTTGCGTAGAAGTCATGCAGCCGACCCACCGCGACTCGGGAGGCTCGGGCGTGTGGCGTGTGGCGCGTGTCAGGTCGACAGGACGTCTCCCGTGCCAGAGGCCACAGCCGAGCGTGAACCAGGCACCGTACACACCCGCCCCGCACCACACGAACTGTCGAGCGTGCACACCTTCGGGCCGTGCATCAATCATCTAGGAGAGTTTTCCGCGCGACGATGGAGGATTTCTGCCCGCGATGCGGAGAAAACCCTCCACAGATGCCGCTCCAACAACCCCGCGACCCGTCGTTGCCGCGCCACCGTCACCCGCGCACCACCTTCGCCCCATCGCCCGTGCGCCCTCATTGCCCGCGCGCCTCATCACCCCGGCCAAACCACATCGACCCGGCCATGCGACATCGACCCGGCTATGCCTCACCCCGGCTACCGATCACCGCAGCTCCGGCAGGGCCCAACCCGCGCGTCAGCCAGAAGACCCGACGATGCCTCGTTTTGGGGTGGGCATCCGCGGGACCGGGTGCTGGGTTGGCGTGGGCGCGGGGCTGGCGGGCCGCTCTGTGGTTACAGGCCGGGGGCGCCGTAGATCGGGAACCAGCGGGAGAGGTCGGACTCGAAGTTCAGGTCGGCGCCGACGATCGACTTGATCTGGAGTTCGCGGGCGTTGTCGCGGCGGTTCGGGCCGGCGGGGACGAACGGGTACCAGGAGCCGCGCTTGTACAGGTACACCAGCCCCAAGGACTGGCTGCCGTTGGTGAAGGCGACCAGCGTGCACAGCAGCGCGCCGCCGAAGCCGGCGTCGACCAGCGAGGTGTTGACAGCGTGCAGGTCGGTGACCAGGGTCTCCAGGTCGTCCGGTGCGGTTTCCCGGACCAGCCAGGTGAAGCCGTACGAGTCCGTCGTACTGGTGAACTTGCCGTTGTCCAGCGCGAGCAGCTTGTCGACCTCCTCGCGCAGCGCGGTGAAGCCGCCGCCCTCGGCCGTCTTGAAGCAGACCGACCCGCTGCCCGTCGGGCGGAAGCCGGCCGCGGTCTCCAAGGTGATCGCGGCCGACGGAAGGGAGAACAGCTGGTCGAGGTTCGGCGGCACAGCCTTGCTGCGCCCGAGCAGGATGTCGAGAAGGCCCATAGGTCTAAGCTTGCTCGCCCAGCTGGCGGGACAGCGCGCCGAGGCGGTCCAGGCGTGTCTCGAGCGAGGGGTGGGTCGAGAACAGCGACGCCACGCTCTGGCCGGACAGCGCCGGTGCGAAGAAGAAGGCGTTGAACGCCTGCGCCTCGCGCAGGTCGCGCGACGGGATCCGCGCGATGTCCCCGCTGATCTTGGTCAACGCCGACGCCAGGGTGGACGGTCTGCCGGTGAGCATCGCCCCGGCCCGGTCGGCGGCCAGTTCGCGGTAGCGCGACAGCGCGCGGGTCAGCAGGAACGAGATCGCGTAAACGATGATCGACACCGCGACAACGGTCAGGACGACGAGGGCGGCGTTCTGGTCGCGGTTGCGGCTGAGGCCGCCGTACAGCCCGAAGCGGGTGATCAGACCGGCCAGTACGCCGAGGAACGACGCGATCGTCATCACCGCGACGTCCCGGTGCGCGACGTGCGACAGCTCGTGCGACAGCACGCCCTCGAGCTCGTCGTCGTCCAGGCGCCGCATGATGCCGGTGGTCACGCAGACGACCGCGTTCTTCGGGTTGCGGCCGGTGGCGAACGCGTTCGGCATGTCGACGTCGGCGATCGCCACCCGCGGCTTCGGCATGTCAGCGAGCGCACACAGCCGGTCGATCGCGCCGTGCAGTTGCGGCGCCTCTTCGGGTGTGACGATCCGGCCGTGCATCGCGTACAGAGCGATCCGGTCGGAGAACCAGTACTGCACGAAGAGCGCACCGCCCGCGATCACCACGGCCAGCACGGCGCTCTTGGTCAACGCGATCAGCAACGCCACGAATCCGACGTACAGCAGCCCGAGCAGGAAGCTGGTGATCAGCATCCGGCTGGACAGCCCGCGGTCAGGAGCGAATCGAGTCTTCATCCCCACGTCCTTCTCTCACCTGACTTTGAGCGTAGCTCGCGGTCAAACCCGGTCGTCGGTGCGTGTGTCCAGGTCGGCGAGCAGGGAGCGGAGCTCGGAGCGCAGGAAGTCCCGGGTAGCGACCTCGCCGACGGCCATCCGCAGCGACGCCATCTCGCGGGCCAGGAACTCCATGTCCGCGCGGGTCCGGGCATCCACGTCGCGGTCGCGCTCGTACTGCACCCGGTCGCGGGCCTCCTGGCGGTTCTGGGCGAGCAGGATGAGCGGTGCGGCGTACGACGCCTGCAGGCTGAGCGCCAGCGTGAGGAAGATGAACGGGTACTCGTCGAAGCGCAGCTGCTGCGGCGCGAAGATGTTCCAGCCGACCCAGAACAGAATCGTCGCGGTCATGTAGACCAGGAACTGCCCGGTGCCGAGGAACCGCGCGATCCGCTCGGACAGCCGCCCGAACGCGTCCGCGTCGTACACCGGCCGCGGCACGAACGTCCGCCGCCAGTCCCGCGGTACGTCGAGCCGCGCGCTGCCGCGGTACACCCGGCGCTCGTCCGACGTCCGGCGGCGTTCCTCGGTGGTCCGCCGGCGTTCCTCGGTGATACTTCCGCGCGGGCGACGGTCGTCGATGGTGCGGTCGTCACGGGGCATCGTGGTCCACCTCCTGCCGATCGGAATCCTGTTCACGCCAGTCGTCCGGCAGCAGGTGGTCGAGCACGTCGTCCACCGTCACCGCGCCGAGCAGCCGGCCCTCGTCGTCGAGGACAGGCGCGGCCACCAGGTTGTAGGTGGCCAGGTACTTGCTGACGGTGTGCAGGCTGTCGTCCGGACGCAGTCCGTCCAGGTCGGTGTCCAGCGCGGCTGACACCAGCTCGGACGGCGGCTCGCGCAGCAGCCGCTGGATGTGGGCGATGCCGATGAACCGCCCGGTCGGCGTCTCGAGCGGTGGCCGGCACACGTACACCATCGCCGCCAGGGCAGGGCTCAGCTCGGCCTGCCGGACCTGGGCGAGCGCATCGGCCACTGTGGCGTCCACCGGCAGGATGACCGGCTCCGACGTCATCAGACCGCCCGCGGTGCGCTCCTCGTAGGTGAGCAGGCGCCGTACGTCCTCGGCCTCTTCCGGCTCCATCAGCGTCAGCAGGTGCTCGGCGGTCTCGGTCGGCAGCTCGGCAATCAGGTCGGCCGCGTCGTCCGGGGACATCTCCTCCAGGACGTCGGCGGCGCGCTCGGTGCCCAGGCCGTCGAGGATCTCGACCTGGATGTCCTCGGGCAGCTCCTCCAGCACGTCGGCCAGCCGCTCGTCGTCCAGCGCGGTCGCGATCTCCTTGCGTCGCTTGGCCGACAGGTCGTGCAGTACGCCGGCCAGGTCCGCGGCCCGCATCGACTCGAACGCGGCCAGGATGTGGGTGGCGCCCTGTCCCTCTTCGACCTGCGTGAAGCCGCTGACGTCGCCCCAGTCGAGTACATGGGTCTGTCCGCGCCGCCGGAAGCGTTTCGACCCCTCACGGACCGCCACCTTGGTCAGCAGCCAGTCCCGGGTCCGCCACTTCTCCATCGCCATGTCGAACACCACGGCGGTGGCGCCGGTGTCCGCGATCGTGACGGTCCGGTCGAGCAGCTCGCCCAGCACCAGGACCTCGGTCGGCCGCTGTTCGAACCGGCGCATGTTGAGCAGTCCGGTGGTGGTGACGTGGCCGACGTCGACCGAGGTCACCCGGGTCATCGGCAGGAAGATCCGGCGCCGGGTGAACACCTCGACGACCAGCCCGAGCACGCGCGGCGGCTGGTCGCCAGGACGCATCATGGCCACCACGTCCCGGACCTTGCCGACCTGGTCCCCGTTGGGGTCGTACACCGGCAGGCCCGCCAAACGAGCGACGTAGACCCGCGACGGTGATCCGCTCATGGTCGAAGGCTAACCCGCCGAGCAGGCGTCCCGGCTGAGGACGCTTCGTAGACTGCTTCCGCGCGGGGCGACATTCGACGTGGGGGTGGGCATGCTGGGATCAGCCGGGCTCGGGGCCGACGAGGAGGCGACGTACCTGGAGCTGATCCGCCGGGGCGCCGGATCGGCGGCGGATCTGGCCGCCCGTCTGGGCCGTCCGCTGCCGGAGGTCCAGCGTTCGGTGGACGTGCTCCTCGGTGAGGGTTTCGTGCACCGTACGCCGCCGCCGGCCGACCTGATCGTCCCGGTGCCACCGGAGCTCGCGGTCGAGCAGCTGATCCACCGGCACGAGCAGGAGGTCGACCGGATCCGCAAAGCGGCGTACCGGCTCGCGGCCGAGGCAACCAGGCAGAGTGGTGCGCGGCGGACCGAGGAGCTCGTCGAGATCGTCACCGGTCAGACAGCGGTGGCCATGGCGTTCGACCTGGTCCAGCGGACGGCCCGGAGCGAGATGCGTGAGCTGGTCGCCCCGCCGTACGTCGCCTCGGCCGAAGTGAACAGTACGCAGCTGGCGCGGCAGGGGGACGGTGTGACCTACCGCGTCGTGTACGACAGCTCCGCACTGGGCGATGCGGTGCTGGCGGCCAGCGCGGTCAGCCATGTACGGGCGGGGGAGCAGGCCCGGATCGCAGACGAGCTCCCGACGAAGCTGGCGATTGCGGATCGCGAGCTGGCACTACTACCGCTCGATTGGGCGACGCCCGCACAGGACGCCGCGCTGCTGGTGCATCCGTGCAGCCTCCTGGACGCACTCGTCGCGCTGTTCGAGACGGTGTGGAACCGGGCCAGTCCGCTGTCGGTCACCGAGTCGGACGAACTACAGCCGGACGAGGCGATGTCGGCCGAGGACCGGCACCTCCTGTCGCTGCTGGTCGCCGGACTGACCGATGACGCGGCCGGCGCCCGCCTCGGCATCAGTCGCCGCACGGTGGCGCGGCGTGTGCAGCAGCTGATGGAACAGACCCACTCCCGATCCCGCCTCCAGCTCGGCTGGCACGCCCGCGACCGCGGCTGGCTCTGACGGCTGCGTGTCGGGTCCCTGGCGCGGTCCTTTGGTTGACTGGCCGGTTGACATGGCCGGATTGGCCGTGACCGCTTTGCGCCAGGCAGATCCGTGGCAGCGGGGCAGGGGAGCCGCATGTAATGCGGACATCGTTGGACCTCCCCTGAACTTGGAGCTTCCGTGTCCTTCCCCTTCCTTCGCCGTGGGCTGACCGCTCTCGGAGCGGCCGCGCTGGCGCTGGCCGCGGCGACAGCACCGCAGGCCGGTGCGTCCGCGCAGCCCGGCGCGTCCGGCCCGCTTGGTGCGTCCGCCCAGCTTGGTGCGTCCGCCCAGCTTGGTGTGTCTGCGCCGGCGGTCCGGCCCGGTACGGCGCCGCGCACTGTCACGCTGATCACCGGCGACAAGGTCAGCGTGACCGCAGTCGCCGGCCGCCCGGCCGCCACCGTGCGCAAGCCCAACGGTCGCCCGGCCGGTGCGCACATCATGGCGGTCGGCAACGACCTGTACGTGTACCCGGACGCCGCCCTGCCCTACATCGCGTCCGGCGTCCTCGACAAGCGTCTGTTCAACGTCACCGGGCTGATCGCCGACGGGTACGACGACGAGCACAGCGACAGCACGCCCCTGATCGTGTCTTACGCCCCGGGACGCAAGCAGGTCCCGCCCGCGGGTGCTCGCCAGACGCGGGCCCTGACCAGCGTCAAGGGCGCCGCGATGGCCGCGGATCATGACCAGGCAGCCTCGTTCTGGTCGTCGTTCACCGGCAGCACCACCGGCCGCACCACCGCCACGCACAGCGGGATCGTGAAGATCTGGCTGGACGGCAAGGCCAAGGCGACCCTGGCGGACTCCACATCCCAGATCGGTGCGCCGCAGGTCTGGCAGGGCGGCAACACCGGCCAAGGCGTCGACGTCGCCGTCCTCGACACCGGCATCGACGCAGCGCACCCGGACTTCGGCGGCCGCATTGTCGCGTCGCAGAGCTTCGTCCCCGGCCAGGAGGTCACCGACCGCAACGGTCACGGGACGCACGTCGCGTCGACGATCGCCGGCACTGGCGCCGCGTCCGGCGGCAAGGAGCGGGGCGTCGCTCCGGGAGCCGGTCTGCACATCGGTAAGGTGCTGAACGACGACGGCAGCGGCCAGGACTCGTGGATTCTCGCCGGTATGGAGTGGGCCGCCCGTGACCAGCACGCCAAGGTGATCAGCATGAGCCTCGGCTCCGGCCCGACCGACGGGACGGACCCGCTCAGCCAGGCCGTCAACGCGTTGAGCGCCGAGACGGGTGCGCTGTTCGTGATCGCCGCGGGCAACTCCGGTCCCGGGCCGTTCAGCGTCTCGGCGCCCGGTACGGCGGACGCGGCGCTGACTGTCGGCGCGGTGGACGCATCCGACCGGCTCGCCCCGTTTTCCAGCCGCGGCCCGCGGATCGAGGACAGCGGCCTCAAGCCCGACCTGACCGCGCCGGGCGTCGGCATTCTCGCCGCGCGGTCGCAGTACGCGCCGGAGGGTGAGGGGTCGTACGTCGCGATGGACGGTACGTCGATGGCGACGCCGCACGTGGCTGGGGCGGCTGCACTGCTGGCTGCTGCGCACCCGGACTGGACCGGTCAGCAGCTGAAGGATGCGCTCGTCAGCTCGACCAAAGCCACCGTGCAGTACAGCCCGTTCGCCGCAGGTACCGGCCGGCTCGACGTGGCCGCCGCTGTCGGCAACACGCTCTACGCCTCCGGGTCTGCCTTCACTGCGGTGAAGTGGCCCTACCCGGCGAGCGGAGTGGTGCAGAAGGACGTCACGTACACCAACAACGGCGCTCAGCCGGTGACACTCGACCTGACACTGAAGAACCAAGGCATTCCGGACGGACTGTTCACGCTGACGACTCCGCAGGTCACCGTCCCGGCCCAGGGCACCGCAACCGTCGGCGTGGTGAGTCACCTCGATCTGGCGGCCGATGACGGCGGTTACAGTTCGATGCTGACCGCAACGGATGCTGACGGCGTGGTCCGTGCTCACACGTCAGTGGGCGTCAGCAAGCAGAGCCAGCGGATCAAGCTGTCGCTGCGCGCGCAGGACCAGCACGGTGCGCCGTTGTCCGGGGTGGTCGTCGTCAAGGACATCAAGCGGGACCTGGTACCCGAGGTGTACCTCGTCGACGGCAGCCTGGACATCAACGTCCGACCGAGCACGTACGCCGCTTGGATGTACGCCGACGTACGCGGCCTGGACGGTACGCACTCGTTGGGGCGTGCCGTGATCAGCCGGCCCGAGATCGAGGCCGCCCAGGACACCACGGTCAGCTTCGACGCCAAGGGCCTCCGCAAGGTCGCCGCGGTCACACCAATGCCCTCGGACAACACGCTGCTTCGGGTGGACCAGTACCGCAGCTACGGCGACCTGATGCGGTTCTTCGACACGTATCAGCTCGAGTGGTGGATCTACGACTCGGTGTGGGCCTCGCCGACGCCCAAGGTGACGCAGGGGTCCTACACGTTCGCCACCCGCTGGCGGCAGGAGCAGCCCGCGCTGACGGTCGGTTCGTTCCACAGCGACGTCCAGAGCCTCTCGCCGAGGCTGCCCGCCGGCGTGGCGAACCTCCCGGTCGTGTACGTCGGGTCCGACCCGGCGAAGTACAACGTGCGCGGCAAGATCGCCGTTGCCCAACGCAACGACGCCGTACCGCCGACGACACAGGCAGCGGCCGCGGCGAAGGGCGGGGCGAAGCTGCTGCTGATCCTGAACGACGGGTACGGCGTACTGGACGCGTGGGCCGACCTGCCACAGGAGGAGGCGCCGACCCTCCCGGTGGCGTCGCTCACCACGGACCAGGGCCGGCAGTTGCTGGCGCAGAAGCCGAAGTCCCTGAAGCTCGTCTCGCACCCGTACCCGGACTACCTGTACGACCTCGTCCAGCACCACGACGGCGCGATCCCGAAGGATCCGGCGTACCGGCCGACCACCCGCGAGTTGGCGCGGATCGACGAGTCGTTCCGCGACACCAAGCCGGGCGACGCGCTGGACATCCGCTTCGATCTGTCTGCCGATCTGTCCTGGGCGGTAGGTGGCACGTCGACGACGGTGCCCGCGCAGGGCGAGCACACCGTCTACGTGACCGCGTCGCCCAAGGTGCAGTGGATCAGCCTGGCCGCAGTACCGGACCTGGCGCTGCAGGGCTCGTCGCAGTCGTATCGCGCGGGCAGTACGACCAAGGAGACCTGGTTCAGCGGGGTCCAGCGTCCCCGGCTGCTGAGTGACAGTGCGGGGTCGACGCCGCCGTCGCGTGTCGGCGACCTCATCAGCGTCTTCGGTCTCCCCGGCTTCGGCGACGGGGGACCGCATCAGGGCGTTGTGTACGACGTGGCGAACGCACCTGTCACCGCGGCGTTCTACCAAGGCTCCACGCTGCTCAGCGAGGGCACCGACTCGCTGTCGGTCGAGGTCGCGCCGGAACGGCTGCCGTACCGCCTCGTCGTCGACACGAAGCGCACCCTGCCCAACCGGCCGTACTCACCGAGCACGCACACCGAGTGGAGCTTCAGCTCGGGTCAGGTGGAGCCGACGAAGCTGCTGACGCTTCCGCTGCTTCAGTTGGACTACGGCATCCAGACGGACCTGCCCGGTCGGGCGAAGCGCCACGCTGACCTCACGGTGACGGCGTCGCACCTGCCAGGCGCGATCGACACCGGCAAGGTCAGTACGGCGACGCTGGAGGTCTCGTACGACGACGGCGTCACCTGGCGGAAAGCCCAGCTGAAGCGGTCCGGTGCCGGCTGGACCACGAAGCTGGATGCTCCGGCGTCGGCGCAGTACGCGACCATCCGCGCGACGGCGCGCGACACGGCCGGGAACAGCGTCACGCAGACGGTCCAGCGCGCGTTCGGGATCCGCTAGCTCAGCTTGGGGCGTCGGCGCACTGGACGGTGCAGTGTCCTCGGCGCCTTCCCGCGGGTCGTGGCTCCGGTCGGTACCGGGGCCTCGGCCCGCGGCGTGGCGTCGTACCGTCCGGCCGACTCGGTGATCTCGCCGGTCGGCTCCAGGACGAGAATGTCCGCCTGTGTGCGCCAACGGTCGAGCTGCGTGGCCAGGTCGGAGGCGTTGAGTCGCTCGGTCCGCAGTACCTGGGCCGCTGCCGTCCACTCGTCCGACCCGGGCTCGAGACGCCGTACGGTCGCCTTCCAGCTCGCCAGGCGGTTGGTCGCCGGTTTGGCCGGTACGACGACCTCCACCGAACCGGCCGTGGCGAGGCCGGGCAGGGGCTGCTCCGCGCCATCGTCGGCGTCCGCGAGGACGACGTACTGCCCGTCGACGGTGGCGAACCACGCCGGTACCGGACGGCGCCCGTCCCAGGCCAGCCAGACCAGCCCGGCCTTCTTCATCACGCCGGCGATTTCCGCGACAGCCTCGTCGATGCTCACAGGTCCAAGTCTCACACGGTGAATCGGGACACACTCGGAAGGGAAGTGAGCCGGGTCACCGGAGCCGCGGCGCGGGACGCCGTACGCTGCCGGTGACCGGTGGGTAACCCGACTGGAGGTCCGAGCGATGACGGAACAGGTGCTACGCAGCAGGCGGTCCTGCCTGGCCACCCCGGGATCGAACCCGCGGTTCCTGACCAAGGCAAAGGGGCTGGACGCCGACCAGGTGTTCCTGGACCTCGAGGACTCGGTGGCACCGATCGCCAAGCCGGACGCCCGCAAGAACATCGTCGCCGCGCTGAACGAGGGCGGCTGGGGCAGCAAGCTCCGCGTCGTCCGCGTGAACGACTGGACCACCGAGTGGACCTACGCCGACGTGATCGAGGTCGTCGGCGGCGCCGGCGCGAACCTGGACTGCATCATGCTGCCGAAGGTGCAGACCGCCGAGCAGGTGGTCGCGCTCGATCTGCTGCTCACCCAGTTGGAGAAGGTGCACGGGTACGAACCGGGCCGGATCGGGATCGAGGCGCAGATCGAGAACGCCCTCGGCCTGACCAACGTCCATGCGATCGCGACCGCATCACCACGGGTCGAGACGATCATCTTCGGCCCGGCCGATTTCATGGCGTCGATCAACATGAAGTCGCTGGTGGTCGGCGAGCAGCCGCCCGGGTACGACGTCGGCGACGCCTACCACTACATCCTGATGCAGATCCTGATGGCCGCCCGCGCGCACGGCAAGCAGGCGATCGACGGGCCGTACCTGCAAATCAAGGACGTCGACGGCTTCCGCCGCGTCGCGGGCCGCTCGGCCGCGCTCGGGTTCGACGGCAAGTGGGTGCTGCACCCGGACCAGATCGCCGCCGCGAACGAGGTCTACTCGCCGCGGCAGGAGGACTACGACCACGCCGAGAACATCCTCGATGCCTACGACCACTACACGTCGGCCGCCGGCGGCGCCCGCGGCGCGGTGATGCTCGGCGACGAGATGATCGACGAGGCGAGCCGCAAGATGGCGCTCGTCATCTCCGCCAAGGGCCGCGCCGCCGGCCTCACCCGCACCGACGTCTGGGTCCCGCCTGCCGACTGACTCCGGAGCCGAACGGCCTGGCAGGTCAGATTGCCCAGACCTTGTAAATGCGGATCGGCTTGACCGGCGGGCCGTCCTGGTCGGGGTCGGCGATGCCGGCCGCGACCATCCGGTCGAAGGCGGACATGCCGGCGATCACGTGGCCGAGGACGGTGTAGTTCGGGGCGATGTTCGCGAACGAGTGCACGACGAAGAACTCCGACCCGTTGGTCCCCGGGCCCTGGTTGCCGTAGGCAACGGTGCCGCGCGGATAGGTCTCCTGACCGGTCACCTCGTCGGGGAACTTGTACCCGGGACCGCCCTCCTCCTGGCGGTAGATGTCGCCGCACTGCAGGACACCGAGCCGGGCGGAGTTCGTCAGCCGGAAGCACTGCGTCGCGTCGTAGAACCGGCTACGCACCAGGTGCACGAAGTTGTGCACGCCGCACGGTGCGTTCGCGCGGTCCATCCGGACCACGAACGGTCCGTAGTTCGTCACGAAGTACACGTCGACCGTGCCCTTCGCCCGGCCGACCGGCGACGGGATCCGGACCGGCTTGGCGGCCGGGTTCTCCGGGGTAGGGGTGAACTCGCACTTCACCACCGGGCGCGGCTTCGACGGTGCGGCGGGTGCGGCCCAAGCGGTGGTGGATGCGGTCGTGGTCAGCGTCGTCGCGACCAGCGCGGCCGCGATCAGGGCGGTAATCGATCGCTTCATGCGACACACGGTAGTACTCCGGTAGCGCTCCGCAGAGCTCTTTGCTCACATTCCGGAGCCTTTCCCAAGCTTTACGTCCCGGACTCGATCCGCGCGCCCATCCCGCCTAAGGTGATCCGGTCCGCTGCGGAAGGTGTATGTGTTGAACGGCGAGGTACTGGCAGGTCGGTACCGGTTGCTGACCCTGCTGGGCAGGGGCGGTGCGGGTGAGGTGTGGCAGGCGGAGGACACGGTCCTCGCGCGCCACGTGGCGGTGAAACTGCTGCGCAGCCTCGACGGTGATCCGATGGACGCGGTCGAGCGGTTCCGGGCCGAGGCTCAATCAGCCGCTCGATTGATGCATCCGAACGTGGTCGCGACGTACGACGTCGGCACCGAGGGCGATCACGTGTTCCTGGTGATGGAGCTCGTCGAGGGACCCGATCTGGCGAAGCTGATGCGGACGTCGGGGCTGCCGACCGCATCGATGGTCGAGAACATCGCGCGACAGGGCGCTCGTGCCCTGGACGCCGCGCACGGCGCCGGCATCGTGCACCGCGACGTGAAACCCGCCAACCTGCTGATGGCGCCGGACGGCACGCTCAAGATGACCGACTTCGGCATCGCGAAGCGCACCGGCAGCGAGACGACCGGTCTGGGCGTCCTGCTCGGTACGGCGTCGTACGTGTCGCCGGAGCAGATCCGCGGCGGTCAGGCGACCCCGGCGAGCGACTGGTACGCGTTCGGCTGCGTGCTGCACGAGCTTCTGACCGGTACGCCGCCCTTCACCGGGCCGACCGCGGACGCGGTCATGCGGCAGCACCTCGACGTACCGCCGCCGCTGGTGACGCGTACCGACGTACCGGCCGAGCTGGCTGGTCTTGTGACGCAGCTGCTGGCGAAAAACCCGGCTGACCGTCCATCGTCCGCGGCTGACGTGGACGCGCTGCTGAACAACCCCACACTCCCGGGCGGTCGCAGCAGCGCTGCCAGCACACAGGTGCTCGCTACGGAGCCGCTGGGCATCGGCCATTGGGAGGAGGACGACGAGCAGGCCAGCTCGCACCGTGCGCCCAAGCGGCCGTTCCCGCTCGCCAAGGTCGGTATCGGCGCCGCGGTGACGCTCGCCGCGATCAGCGGTCTCCTGCTGCTGCGCGAGGGTGTGACCAACGACCCGCCGGCCGCACAGGCCGGTGGTACGCCGTCGGCGCCGGTGCAGAAGGCCACGACCGCCCCGAAGACCACGGCGACGCCCAAGCCGACTCCGACGCCCACCAAGACGACGCCGCCGAAAAAGACGCCGAAACCCAAGCCGAAGCAGACGCAGAACCCGCAGGCGATTCTGGTCAACCAACTGCGCACGCTGGCCGCCAAGGTCCGCGCGACCCAGGACAACAGCCGCAGCAGGGCGCCACGCGAGGCGGCGCGCGACCTGGACCAGGCTGCCCAGGCGATCGACCACGGTGACCTGGAGTCCGCGTCGAAGCACTTCTACGACGCACGGCGCACGCTGTTCCAGGCGCAGCAGCGGCATCGCTGGCAGGCGACGCCGGAGATCGCCGCGCTGTTCTCGAGCCTCGGGCAAACGCTCCCACGCCCCGACGACCGGGGCGAGTGAGCCACGCGACCTCCGCCAGGTGGTCGGTGTCACAGCGAGCGTCACTGTCGCGCCCCGATGCTGGTAACCGCGATACTCGCGGGTAAGCCGGCCGAAGGAGACGCACGATGAGCAGGTTGCAGCAGACCGACGGGCTGACCGACATCCAGGAAGAGATCCTGAAGACGGTCCGGGCCTTCGTCGAGGCGGAGATCCTCCCGGTCGCCACCGAGCTCGAGCATCGCGACGAGTACCCGACCGAGATCGTCGAGGGCCTCAAGGAACTCGGCCTGTTCGGGCTGATGATCCCCGAGGAGTACGGCGGCCTCGGCGAATCGCTGCTCACCTACGCGCTGTGCGTCGAGGAGATCGCCCGCGGCTGGATGAGCGTGTCCGGCATCATCAACACCCACTTCATCGTCGCGTACATGCTGCTCCAGCACGGCACCGACGAGCAGAAACAGAAGTACCTGCCGCGGATGGCGACCGGCGAGGTCCGTGGCGCCTTCTCGATGTCGGAGCCGGGCTGCGGTTCGGACGTGTCCGCGATCACGACCAAGGCCGCCCGCGACGGTGACAGCTACACCATCAACGGCCAGAAGATGTGGCTGACCAACGGCGGCTCGGCGAACCTGGTCGCCGTCCTGGTCAAGACCGACGAAGGGCAGGACTCGGTCTACAAGAACATGACCACGTTCCTGGTCGAGAAGCAGCCCGGCTTCGGTGAGGTCGAGCCGGGGCTGACGGTGCCCGGCAAGATCGAGAAGATGGGCTACAAGGGTGTCGACACCACCGAGCTGGTCTTCGACGGCTACCGGATCGGCGCGGAGCAGATCCTCGGCGGCGTGCCCGGCAAGGGCTTCTACCAGATGATGGACGGCGTCGAGGTCGGCCGCGTGAACGTCGCCGCCCGCGGTTGCGGCGTCGCGCGGCGCGCGTTCGAGCTCGGGATCTCGTACGCGCAGCAGCGCGAGACGTTCGGCAAGAAGATCGCCGACCACCAGGCGGTGCTGTTCCGGCTGGCCGACATGGCGGTCAAGGTCGAGGCCGCGCACGAGTTGATGGTGAAGGCCGCCCGCAAGAAGGACAGCGGTTCGCGCAACGACTTCGAGGCCGGCGTCGCGAAGTACCTGGCCAGCGAGTACTGCGCCCAGGTCGTCGAGGACTCCTTCCGCATCCACGGCGGGTACGGGTTCTCCAAGGAGTACGAGATCGAGCGGCTGTACCGCGAGGCGCCGATGCTGCTGATCGGCGAAGGCACCGCCGACATCCAGCGGATGATCATCGGCCGCCGGCTGCTCGAGGACTACAAGCTCTAGCCGTGCGCTAGGCAAGCTCCGGCCGCGCGCTGGTCCGGCTCGGGCCGGGCCGCGGCCGTGCGCTGCCCGCCTTGCGCGCTGGGTCGACAGGCGGGGCGGAGCCGGTCGGCCCAGCGCGCGACGGGGCAGGGTCGAAGGGGCTAGGCAGGCGTGCGGGATTCGGGCCGGGGACGGCCGGACCCGTGGCCGGAGAGCAGCCAGATGCCCAGCTGGGTGATCTCGTGGCGCACCGATGCGCCCACCCGGCGGGTGCTGATCAATCCGGCCTCCCGCAGGACGGTGGCCTGGTGGCTGGCGGCGGCCGGGGAGATCCGGCAGCGCTGCGCCAGTTCGGTGGTCGTGCAGCCGCTGACCGTCGCCTCGAGGGCGGCGTACCGGGTCGAGCCCAGCAACTTGGCCAGCGGGTCACTCGGCGGCAGGTGCTCCGGCGGCGTCTGCCGCAGGATCCCGGGCGCATGCTGGATCGGGTAAACCAGGATCGGTTTGAGATCCGGGTCTCGCAGCTTGGTCGGGACCTGCCAGCAGAACGCCGACGGCTGTAGCTCGATTCCCCTGCCATCGAGATACAGATCTCGGTCGTTCATGTCCAGCACCTGCAGGACCGGGGGAACCCACCGGACCCGCGGATGCAACGACGACAGCAATCGGTCCACACCGTGCCGGGCCAGCGCCTCCCCGCGATGGGCGTGGTCGGCGGACACGTGCGTCCCGATCGATTTCCAGTACGGCGCGATCGCCGCGTCGTGGTACGTCCGGATGGCGTGGCCGAGCTTGTGCAGCGACGCCCGGCCGCCCTGGGCCAGTTCACGCGTCCACGGTGAGGGTGGACGGTACTGCGCGAGCAGCGCGAGCTGACTGCGGAGCTGCTGCTGCGGTGTCGCCAGCGTCTGCTCCAGCGCACTGTCGAAGTCCGGCGCGGCCTCCGCCGGCGTCAGGAAATCGGGGGAGTAGCCCTTGGACGGTGTCAGCTCGAGCAACAGCCGCATCTGGTCGGGCGCGACGGTGGCGCGGACGTGCCGCCGCCAGTCGTCGAAGATCAGCCGGCCCTCCGAGTGCTGCAGCATGTGCAGGCTGAGCAGGACCTCCCACAACGGTGCCGGGGTGGTGGCCACCGTGATCCGGGTCAGGTCGCGTGGTGTGAAGTGAATACGGAGCACGCGATCCCTCCCGTCCTGACGGTCGCTCCTGGTCGCGGAAAGTAATCATTTCCTGACCGAATGCGATTCCGGAATTCAATCAAGGGAGGTGAGGGCGGACAACCGTTTGAACATTCCAATCCGGGAGTATTCCCGGCCATGGCAAAAGGTTGCCAGGTCACCCCGTTCCGGAAGCCGTTTGCCGGGTCAGAGCCAGTGGTTGCGCTTGAACAGCCGGTACAGCACGAAACAGATCGTGAACATCACGCCGAGCACGACAAAGTACGCGTACCGCAGCCCGAGCTCGGGCATGTAGTCGAAGTTCATCCCGTAGATTCCGGCGATCACCGTCGGCACCGCGAGAATCGCCACCCAGGCCGAGATCCGCCGCATGTCGTCGTTCTCGGCGACCTGCACCTGGGCGAGGCCGGCCTGCAGGATCGAGCTCAGCAGCTCGTCGAACGAGATGACCTGTTCCTTCACCCGCTGCAGATGGTCGTCGACGTCGCGGAAGTAGTTCTTGGTCTCGTCCGCGATCAACGGATGCCGCAACGTGGCCAAGGCGCGCATCGGACCGGTCAGCGGTGCCACCGCCCGCTTGAGCTCCAGCACCTCGCGCTTCAACTGGTACACGTGGTCGAGGTTGCGCCAGCCGCGCGGCGTGAACATCAACGTCTCGATCTGGTCGATGTCGGCCTGGACGGCGTCCGCCACTTCGAGGTACCGGTCGACGGTCTGGTCCGCGATGGCGTGCAGGACTGCGCCCGGACCGGTCGCCAGCCGCTCCGGCTCCTGGTCCAGAACGTGTCGCAGCCCGGTCAGCTCGTTGTGCTCACCATGCCGGACCGTCACCACGAAGCCGGGGCCGCAGAACACCATCACCTCGCCGGTCCCGACCACCTCACTGCTCGCGGTCAGATCGTCGTGCGGGACGTAGGTGACCGTTTTGAACACTGCGAACAGCGTCTCGCCGTACCGCTCCAGCTTGGGGCGCTGATGCGCCTTGCGCGCGTCCTCGAGCGCCAACGGGTGCAGACCGAATTCCGCTCCGACGATCGCGAGCTGCTGCTCGCTCGGCTGGAACAGGCCGATCCACACGAAGCCCTCCCCGCGCTGCGCCCGGTCCAGCGCCTCGGTGTAAGAGCTGACGCGGTCGTCGCGGACGCCGTTGCGGTACAGCCCCCAGTCGACCAGGGCGCCCTCGAGCTTGCCGGTGACGACATCGTCCGGGGGACGGCCGGAACCGCCGCCACGGCGGGCGAACACGCGTCCGACCCGGCGTGTCGCGCCCCTGTCCCATCCTCGGCCGGCCATCACCGGCGAGGCTATCAAGACGCCGTCACCAGCTGTCGGCAATGATGGGGGTGGAAGCACGTGGAGAGGAACGACCATGACCACGCAGGGCATGCCCTCGATGGACCCGAGGCCGACCGGCCTCACGATCGGGACGTACGACACCTACCGGGAGGCGCAGCGAGCCGTCGACTACCTCTCGGACGAGAAGTTCCCGGTCGAGCACACGACCATCGTCGGTAACAACCTCCGTCAGGTCGAGAAGATCACCGGCCGCCTGACCTGGGGACGGGCGCTGACCGCCGGCCTCGCCAGCGGCGCCTGGTTCGGTCTGTTCGTCGGCCTGCTGCTGGGACTGTTCACCACCGGCAACTGGCTCGCCGCCGTGCTCACCGGCGTCGTGCTGGGCGCCTTCTTCGGGATGGTGTTCGGCGGTCTCGGCTATGCGCAGTCGGCCGGCCGGCGCGACTTCACCTCGCGGACAGCGGTCGTCGCGACGACGTACGACGTGCTCTGCGACTACAAGTACGCCGAGGAGGCCCGCAACCACCTGGCCAAGCTGGCGCTCAAGGGCGAGGTACACCCGCTGGTGCCGAACCAGCCGGTGGTGCCCGACCAGCCGGTGCCGGGGACGACGCAGCGGCCCACCGACCTGAGCTGAGCCGCGCTGAGACGTGCAGCGGCAGGTAGTGGCACGCAGTGTCACGCTGTGGCGTGCTGTGGCCGGCTTGGGTGGTGACCTATCTCTCCCGTGGGTGAGAGCCAGACCACGGACCGGATGCGCCCGGACCCGGCAGCATGGGGAATCCAGAACCGAGGAGGAACCGAGATGCAGTTCGGGCGCAGCTACGAGGAGTTCGAGGTCGGTGCGGTCTACAAGCACTGGCCCGGCAAGACGGTGACCGAGGCCGACGACCACCTGTTCTGCCTGCTCACCATGAACCACCATCCGCTGCACCTCGACGCGCACTACGCCGAAGAAACCACCCAGTTCGGCAAGAACGTTGTGGTCGGCAATTACATCTACTCGATCCTGCTCGGCATGTCCGTCCCCGACGTGAGCGGCAAGGCGATCGCCAACCTGGAGATCGAGTCGCTGCGCCACATCGCCCCCACGTTCCACGGCGACACCATCTACGGCGAGACTGTCGTCCTCGACAAATGGGAATCCAAGTCCAAGGACGACCGCGGCGTCGTCCACGTCGAAACCAAGGGCTACAAACAAGACGGCACCGTCGTCTGCCTCTTCCGCCGCAAAGTCATGGTCCCGAAGGACACCTACCTGGAAGCCCGCGGCGGCGACCAACCCGCTCGCCCCACCCCCCTCAACCCCACCTGACCTCCAAGCTCCACCTCGGCCGGCCCCGTCTGGTCTTCCGCGCTTCACCGCGGTCGGCTCCGTCTGGTCTTCCGCGCTTCACCGCGGTCGGCTCCGTCTGGTCTTTCGCGCTTCACCGCGGTCGGCTCCGTCTGGTCTTTCGCGCTTCACCGCGGCCGGCTCCGTCTGGTCCTCCGCCCTTCACCGCGGCCGGCTCCGCCTGGTCCTCCGCCCTTCACCGCGGCCGGCTCCGCCTGGTCCTCCGCCCTTCACCGCGGCCGGCTCCGCCTGGTCCTCCGCGCTCCACCGCGGTCGGTCCCGTCTGATCTCCCCGCCCGACCCCACCTGACCTCCCCGCCCCAGCTCGGCCGGCCCCACCCTGATTCAAGCCCCACCCCGGCCGGCTCCATCTCCCCGGGCTCCCCTCGTGCCCCTCTGGGGTTCCCTTCTGCCTCTCCGGTCCCTTCCTGGTCGGTCGCCTGACCTCCGTTGTCCAACTCGCCTGACCGATCCCCACACGGTGGGTTCACCCACCGTGTGGTGGGTTCCTGACCCTCCTGACGGGTCGGGAACCCACAACGGCGTGGGTGAACCCACGGTCGGTGGCCCCACCGTCGGCGCATCTTCCCCGCATCTTCCCCGCATCTTCCGCGGCATCTTCACCGCCTCGTGCGGCGTTCTGCCGCGCCCGGATCTCCGTCTACCTGGTCCACTCGCCCGACCGGTCTCGACGGGCGCCGGCCCCACCGCGCGAAGTTGGGCGGCCGTCCCCGGGCGCTGGAAGGCGGTGACTCACATGAGCAGGGGGCGTCATTGTTCGGCGTTGGGCGTCGAGTCGTGGCGAATGGTCGTGAGGGTGTTCGCCGAGTCGTGAGTTTTGGCGGTTCGCGCCGACCAAAATCCACGACTCGGCGGGAGCGTGCGGCAGGCGGCAGGCGGCAGGCGGCAGGCGGCCGGCGGGCGGCGGCGGGCGGCGGGGCAGGCGGCAGGCTTCGGGCGGCGCCGCGCGTCGACGGGTCCACCGACCGTGGGTTCACCCATCGTGTTGTGGGTTCCCGACCCGTCAGAAGGGTTGGGAACCCGCAACGGCGTGGGTGAACCCACCCCGCGGGGTCGGTCACGAGGTCGGTCCGGGTGGGCGGCTTGGGCAGCTCGGCGGCGGTCGTGGTCGGGGTGGGGAGTGGGATGGGGTGTTCGGGCTGGCGGTCGAGGTGTCGAGGGGTGGAGGGGGCGAGGGGTGGAGGGGGCGAGGGGTGGAGGGGTGGAGAGGGCGAGGGGTGGAGGGGGCGAGGGGTGGAGGGGTGGAGAGGGCGAGGGGTGGAGAGGGCGAGGGGTGGATGGGCGAGGGGGAGTGGGGTCAGAGGAAGAGTTCGATGACTGGGACCAGGGTGTTGGGTTTTTGGATGGGGAGTTTGAGAGTCAGCGTGTCGGCGGCGGCTCCGCCGGGGGTGGTGTTCTGGGCTTGCTGGTCGGGTTTGCGGACCGTGCGCTTGATCTCGGAGGCGTCGTTCAGGAGTTGGGCGTACTTGACCTTGCCGGCCAGTCCGGGCAGGTGGATGTGGCCCATCGGCCAGGAGAAGAGGTGCAGGTAGAGCCGGTTCCCCTTCTGCGTGAACCGGCAGTCGGGCGGAGCGGCGTACTCGGCCGGACGGGCGCCGCGGATCGAGCGCTCGTGCAGACGCATCCACTCGCCGATGGACGCGAGCGTGGCGAGTGCGCGGGGGTCGAACTCGCCGCGGCCGGTCGGGCCGACGTTCAGCAGCAGGTTGCCGTCCTTGGAGACGGAGTCGATGAGCATCTTGACCAGGAGTTCGGGTGACTTCCAGTCGAGGTTGTCGCGGTCGTAGCCCCAGCTCCCGTTGAGCGTCTGGCAGGCCTCCCACAGCACGGGTACGCCGTCGCGCTGCATCGGCGCGTCCGGCTGGTACTGCTCCGGCGTGACGAAGTCGCCGGGGATGTCCAGCCGGTCGTTGATCAAGATGTCCGGCTGCAGTTCGCGGACCATCGCCATCAGTTCCTCGGAGCGCCAGTCGTCGCGGCCCTTGCCGTTGCCGGGCGAGCCGTCGGCGTACTTGAAGTCCGGGTACGAGAAGTCGAACCACATGATGTCGATCGGCCCGTAGTTCGTCAGCAGCTCACGGGTCTGGGCGTGCAGGTACTCGGCGTACACCTGGATGTCCCGCCCGGCCGCCTTCGCCTTGGCTTCCGCGTCGTCGCGCTGCGGGTGTACGGCGTCGATCGGGAACTCGGGGTGGTGCCAGTCGATCAGCGAGTGGTAGAACCCGACGCCGAGGCCCTCCGCGCGGCACGCCTCGACGAACTGGCCGACCAGGTCCGTGGTGCCGCTCTCGCGTCCCCACGGCGTCTTCGCGACCGTGTAGTCGGAGACGGCCGAGTCCCACAGGCAGAAGCCTTCGTGGTGCTTGGTCGTGAGTACGGCGTACCGCATGCCGGCGTCGCGTGCGGCGCGGGCCCACGCGCGCGGGTCGTAGAGATCCGGTTCGAAGTGGTCGAAGTACGGCTGGTAGTCCTCGTCGGTCAGCCGCTCGTAGTTCTTCACCCACTCGTGGCGGGCCGGGAGCGAGTACAGACCCCAGTGGACGAACAGGCCGAACCGCCAGTCGCGGAACTTCTGCACCGAAGCCGCGGGAGGCGCGTCAGTCATGTCATTTCTCCTTTGGACCGAGGAAGGCGGCGAGACGTCCGATCTCTACGCGACCCAGTAGGCAGCGGTCAACCGCCCAGCCCTCATATTCCATCAAGAATTGACCACATCTGTCCTCCGCCAACGGCGCGTGTCCTGAGCGACGGCGCGGTCAGACATCGGAGGTGTGTCAGCCGGGCTGCACCTCGAGCAGTACGGCGGAGCGCATCGGCAGCGTCAGCTCAATCGCGGAGCCGTCCCACTCGACCGGTGTCACCGCCATCCGGCTCCGCTCCGCCAATGCAGCCAACTCGTCGGTCGTCGGCCAGTCGTCGGGCCCTTCGGTCGCGGCCATCAGGTCGCCGACGCCGATCGCCAGCGTCGTCGTGGTGGCCTGCCAGGACGGATCCAGACCGGGCAGCTGGACCTGGACCGTCCTGGACAGTTCTGGTACCCCCGACGCCTTCGTCTGGTCGAGGGTGAGATTCCACAGCAGCACGCAGATGCGCTCGCGATCCCGCGCGGCCCACGCCTCCACCAGGCTCCCGCCGCCGTCCCCGGCGTACGTCACCGGCAGCTCGACCGGCCCGAGTCGGCTGAGCAGCGTCAGCGCGTGGTACCGCGGTTTCGCCAGACCGCCGACGGTCTGCAGCCCGAAGCCGCCGTGCAACAGCCGCGGCGGCCGGCCGAGCTCCTCGAAGTGGTCGGAGGCCACCCAGTACGAGAGTGCGTCGATCCGGCCCGCCGCGGAGCAGGAAGACGCCCGAGAACACCGAGTCGTTGATCGGGTTGAAGTGTCGCGGCGTCACGCCCCACTCGGTCCACAGCACCCGCGCGTGGGGAAAGCCGTGCCTTTCGAGCGACGCCCGGACGTCGAGCGGCGGCGAACCGTAGGTGTGCGTCGACACGAAGTCGACCGGTGTGCCGTGCGCCTTGGCGTGCGCGAGCAGGTCGTCGACCCATCCCGCTGCCGCGGACGACGGACCGCCGACCGCGAGCCGCGGGTCCACGGACTTCACGGCGGCAGCGGACACGTCGTACAGTTGCAGCCATTCGGCCTTGGTGCCGGCCCAGAAGACCTCGAGGTTGGCCTCGTTCCACACCTCGAAATCCCAGGTCAGCACCTCGTCGCGGCCGTACCGCGCGATGAGGTGCTGCACCAGTGCGCGGACGAGGTCGTGCCAGGCCTGGTACGACGCCGGCGGCGAGATGATCGCGCCGTACTCGAAGACCGTCTTCGATGCGCCCTGGGCGAGCTCCCGCGGCATGAACCCGAGCTCGACCACCGGCCGCAACCCGATCGCGAGCAGCTTGTCGTAGATCGCGTCGACCACGGAGAAGTCGTACGACGTCCCGTCGATCACGTGGGTGTCGTCGTGGAAGATCGCGTGCGCGCGCACCGCCCGGACGCCGAGCTCGTCGTGCATCCGGCGCAGCGCGTCCTCGAGCTCGCGGCCGATCTCGTGCCCGCCGGTGCGGTCCGTGCAGAGCAGTTGGCTGAGGCGCTCGCTGCCGACCATCAGTTGCCACGGCTTCGGCAATTCGGTGCCCTCGGCAAGGACATCGACGGTCACGGAGACCCGCGGAACGCTGCCATCGGCAACCAACGGTACGGCGCCGACGGCGGCACTCGGCCGTCCGGAAGCGGTTACCTCGGGCACGCTCGCCACCGCGTAGCGGTACGGCTGCCCCGGCGTGCACGTGGTGTCGACGTACGGCGGGGCCGGGACCGAGAGGACGTCGCCGCTGTGATGGTCGACCGGCTCCAGCGGGCCGTCCTCGCCGTCGCCGCGGAGGATCAGGTAGCCGACCGCGCCGTCCACCGGCGACCAGTCGATCGTGACCTGGCCGACGCCACCGACCGCCCGCACCTGTTTCGGCGGGTCGAGGTCGGGGAAGGTGAACGTGCGCTCCTCGTCGCTGCGGAGCGCGATCCGCTCGTCCCAGTCGGACCGCGCGTCCGAAGCGAACTCCATCGATACGTCTCCTGTCACTCGAGGCCGGAGGAGAACCGCTCCATCGCGATCACCGGCCGGATCCGCTGCTCCACGGTCCGGCTGGCGAAGTTCCGCCGGATCACGTCGTTGCCGAACACGTTGCCAATGGCACCCATCACCATCGCCTGATCGAGCGACAGGTACCGCTTCGCGATGGTTCCCGACTTCACCGCAACCGAGTCGTAGAACCCGCCGCCGCCGTAGGCGTGCAGCTCGTTCTCGATCTTGCGCAGGTTGTCGATCGCCTGCCGCGGCGCGTACGCCATCGCCAGGAACGCGGCGTGCGGGGTCACCACGCCGTCGCCGTACGCCGGGTTCGGGTTGGTGCCCTCGCGGCAGCCCTCGAAACCGCCGTCGTGGTTGGTGCCCTCGAGGTCGGACGGGTAGCCGGTCGGGTCCATGCCGAGCGGCTCGACACCGTAGACCGAGTACCCGCCCTTCGGGTTCGAGGCGGGGGAGAAGCCCCAGTAGCCGTACTTCGCTTCCGCCAGGCCGTGCTCGATCTGCGCGCGCACGGTCAGCGGATGGTTGATGGCCCAGCTGTGCGGTCCCCAGGTCGCCTCGGGCACGAACAGGTCCGGCATCAGCGACTCGAACATGTCGCCGCCCCAGGACGGCACGATCCGCATCCCGCGGTACGTGTACGTGCCCTCGAAGACGTCCAGCCCGAGGTACGTGCGGTGCACGCCCTTCGGTCGCTGCTCCGGCCACGACCAGTCGCAACCGTCCGGGAACGTCCGGTACGTCGCGAAGTACTGCGTGTGCGGCACCTGGCCGAGCGCGAACCCGACGTACCCGGCGATCCGGGCCTCGGTGTTCAGGGTGTCGTAGTGGAACTTGCGGTAGTACACGTCCGGGCCGACGCCGGCGTGGTTGCCCTTGTCGGTCTCCTCGTCCGGCGGCTGGGTTTCGAAGAACCCGCCTCGCATCAGGCCGCCCGGCCGCACCGCGGGGTTGTAGTAGAACGCGAAGTTCATCTTGGTCAGCAGGGAGTCCGCGAGCGCGCGGGCCCGTGGCTCGGCGTTGCGCACCACCATCAGCGCGCAGGCGAACCAGCCGTTGTCGACACTCGACACGAACGGCGTGATCTCGCGGGTACCGTCCGGGTCGACGCGCAGTACCTCACCTGTCGCCTCGTCGTACCAGTTGAAGTACATGCCGCTGGGCTGGTGATGCTCGACGTTCCGCATCGTCGTCAGCGTCTGCGTGATCCGCCGCAGCGACTCCTGCGGCGAGATGATGCCGAGCTGCTTCGCGACCACCGTGCTCCACAGGTAGCCGCCGATGTTGGTGGGGGAGGTGTACTTGCTGCGCACCGGGTCGGTCACGGATTCGCCGATGTTGTCGGCGGGCAGACCGGTGTTCTCGTCGGTCATCGCGACCAGGCTGCGCCAGGTGTCGCGGGCCCAGCGGCCGACCAGCGCGCGGTCGGCCGGGCTGGGCTTCCACTTGCCCTTGAGCAGGTCGGCGGGGGACGGCGTCCCGCCGTATGCGGGGCTGGAGGCGGCGCCGGCGACGGCGAGTGCGCCGCCGGCGGCGAGGACGGTACGGCGACTGATGAAGGCGGTCATCTGAAGTCTCCTTGAGTCCGTTGCTATTTGAGTCCGGTAATGGCGATGCCCTTGGTGACGTGGCGCTGGAAGGCCAGGAAGATGACCAGGACGGGGACGACGACCACGACCGCGCCGGCCATCAGCAGGCCGTAGTTCTGCGCGTTCTGCCCGGTCGAGTAGAGCGCCAGCGCGACCGGAAGGGTGTACTTGTCTTCGGTTTGGGCGATCACCAGCGGCCAGAGGAAGTTGTTCCAGGAGCCGAGGAACGTGAGGATGCCCAGCGTGGCCAGCGCGGGCCGGGTCAGCGGCAGCATGATCCGTCCGAAGATTCCCAGCTCGCTGGTGCCGTCGACGCGGCCGGCGTCCATCAGGTCGTCCGGCAGCCCGAGGAAGAACTGCCGCATCAGGAACACGCCGAACGGCGAGACCAGGAACGGCAGGATCAGGCCGGGGTAGGTGTTCGCCAGCCCGGCGTTGGTGACCAGCACGAACAGCGGGACGAACGTGACCATGCCGGGAATCATCAGCGTGGCCATCACCAGCACGAACAGCGCGTTGCGGCCCTTGAACCGCAACTTCGCCAGCGCGTACCCGATCATCGAGCAGAAGGTCAGGTTGCCGGCCGTGACGACCAGTGCGACCAGTGTCGAGTTGACGAAGTACCGCGGGAAGTTCGCTTTGCTGAACAGGTCGGAGTAGTTGCCCGTGGTCGGCTCGTTCGGCCACCAGGTCGGCGGCACGCGGAGCAGTTCGCCCTGGGTCTTGAAGCTGCCGAGCACCATCCACAGGAACGGCGCCGCGACGGCGACCAGGCCGAGCACCCCGATCAGGTAGATCCACCAGGTACGGCGCATCACTTCTCCCTCAGCAGCCGGAACTGGATGAACGTGACCACCGCGATGACGACGAACAGGATGTAGGCCATCGACGTGGCCAGCCCGTAGTTGCCGAAGCCGAACTGGTTGTAGGTGTACATCGAGACCGACAGCGTGCTGTCCAGCGGACCGCCTTGGGTCATCACGAACGGCTCCTCGAAGAACTGCAGGTAGCCGATGCCGGTGGTGACGCTGGTGAACAGGATCGTCGGCCGCAGCAACGGCAGGATCAGGTACCGGAACCGCTGCCACGCGCTCGCACCGTCGATCTGGCCGGCTTCCTCGACCGAGTGCGGGATGCCCTGCAGCCCGGCCAGGAAGATGATCATCGCGGAGCCGAAGTTCCGCCAGACCGCCATCGCGATCAGCGACGGCATCGCCCAGGTCTTCGACGCCAGCCAGTTCGGCCCGTCGATGCCGACCCAGCTGAGCACGGTGTTGACCAGGCCGTTGTCCGGCGACAGTACGAACCGCCAGATCACCGCGATCGCGACGATCGACGTCACGACCGGGAGGTAGTACCCGACCTTGAACAGAGCCTGGAACCGCTTGATGCCCCGGTCGAGCAGGACGGCCGCGGCGAGCGCCACGAGCAGCGTCAGCGGTACGCCGACCACGACGAAGTACGCCGTGTTGAAGGCGGCCTTGCGGAACGTCTCGTCGCTCAGGGCCTTGGCGTAGTTCGCGAATCCGACCCCGTCGACCGCGAACGGCGTCCGCAGGTCGCGCTGCTTGATGTCGGTGAAACTCATCCCCAGCGAGCCGAGCACCGGCCCGGCCGTAAACGCCAGGAACAGCACCACGAACGGCAGCGCGAGCACCCACGCGGCCACTGCCTCGCGGCTGATCGTACGTCGGGGTCGCCCGGGCGGCGGCGTGGGTTCCGCCGCCCGGGGCTTCGTCTCGGTGACGACCGTCATCGGAATCAGCTACCGCCGGTGCCGATCTGGGCCGCCTTGGTCTGGATGGCCTTGGCCGTGTCGGCGGGCGACTGGCCCGCCTTCGCCATCTTCTCGACCTCGGTGTCGAACGCCTTCGCGACCTGCTCCCAGCTCACGATCGCGGGCGGCGCCTTGGCGTCCTCGAGCTGCTTGCCGAACACCGGCAGCAGCGGGTCGGAGGCGATGCTCGGGTCCTCCCACGCGCTCTTCACCGCGGGCAGGTCGGACGACAGCTTGAACCAGGCCGCCTGGGTCTTCGGGTCGGACAGGAACTTGACCAGCTTCCAGGCGCTGTCCTTGTTCTTCGACGACTTGAACACGACGAAGTCCGAACCGCCGACGAACGACGTCGAGGTCTTGTTCTTCGGGATCTGGAAGACGCCGATGTTCGGCTTGATCTTGTCGCCGCCCACCTTGGCCACCGAGCCCGCCATCCACGGGCCGGAGATGAACATCGGCACCTGGCCGTTGACGAACTGCGCCTCGGTCTGGTTCGGCGGCAGGTCGGTGCCGGCCAGCTTTTCGGTGAAGAAGCTCTGGTAGTACTTCAGCCCCTCCTGCATCTCCGGCGTGTCGAAGGTGAACTCCTGCTGACCGTCGTCGGTGATGTTCGCTCCGGCCGACCAGGCGAACGGCATCACGGTCTGCCAGGATCCGTCACCGCCGGGCTGCAGGTTGATGCCGTACTTCGCGCCGGCCTTCTCCTTCATCGCCTTGGCCATCGCCTTCAGCCCGTCCCAGTCGGTCGGGGGAGTGCTGAAACCGGCCTTCGCGGCGAGGTCCTTGCGGTAGTACACCAGCCGCGTCTCGACGTACCACGGGACGCCGTACTGCGTGCCCTTCACCTTGGTGGTGTCGAGCGCGCCCGGGAAGAATCCGGCGTTGTCGATGCCCTCCGGGGTCGGGTCGAGCGCGCCGAGGTCGGCGAACTCACCCATCCAGGTGGTGCCGACCATGGCAGCGTCCGGCGGGGTGTTCGCGGCGATCGCGGTGGTGAACTTGTCGTGCGCCGCGTCCCACGGGATCGGCGTCACGGTCACCTTGACGTCGGGGTTGGCCTGCTTGAACTGCTCGAGCAGCTTGGGCAGGTTCTCGCCCTCGGTGCCCATCGCCCAGACCGTGAGGTTCCCGGTCGCGGGCCCCTCGCTGACGGTGGTGGTCGGTTCGGAGCCGCCGCTCGGCGTCTCCTCGGACCGTCCGCAACCGGCCAGCGCGAGCGCTGTCGCGGTCAGTGCAGCGCTGCCGATCACCAGCCGGCGGCGGATGCTGTGGGTGAACATCGTTTCTCTCCTCTTACCTCAGAGTTCCTGCATCTGCTCGTCACGTGCCCACCCCACCGCCCCGTCAGGCGGCCTGGTGCCACAGCTGTTCCGCAGCACCAGTTCTGTTGGCAGTACGTCGTTGCGGGCCCGGGTCCGAGCCCCGGTCACGCGTTCGTGCAACCGCTCCGCGGCCACCCGGCCGAGATCGGCCATCGGCTGCCGTACGGTCGTCAGTCCCGGCGACACGTACCGCGCCGCCATCACGTCGTCCCACCCGGTGACCACGATGTCGCCGGGAACCTCGACACCGTTCGCGGTCAGGGTGGTCAACGCCGCCAGCGCCAACTCGTCGTTGGCGCAGACCAGTCCGTCCGGGCGTTTCCGCCCGACGCTCGCGCGGCCACTGGTTGCCGTGAGCACCTTCTCGGCGACCTCGCGGCCGGCTTCCTCGGTGAGCGGCACGCGCACCGGTTTCGGTACCAGCAGTCCACGTCGCTCGTGCGCCGCCCCGAATCCGGCGTACCGCTCGGAGACGTCGTACGAGCTGGCCGGGTCACCGATGAAGTGCAGGTTCGTCCGTCCGTGCTCGAGCAGTCGCGTGGTCAGTTTCTCTGCGCTCGCGGCGCTCTCGCTGCGGATCGAGTCGCAGCCGCGGACCGGCGGATGCGCGATCAGCACGAGCGGTACGCCGGCCTTGCGCAGGCTCTGCACCGTGGGCAGGTCGAGGGCGTTGCCGTGGACAACGATTCCGTCGACGCGGCCGGCCAGGTCCATCACGGTGCGTCGCGGATCGGGGTTGCTGTGGGTGACCGTGATGACCACGCTCTGGCCGTGTTCGCCGGCCCAGCGCTCGTATCCCATCAGTAGGTCGCCGTAGAACGGACCGGCGAGGTCGGGCAGCACCAGTCCGTGCGCCTCGTGCCGCTGCACCGCGAGACTCCGCGCGGCACGCAGCGGAACGTAGTTGAGCTCGCGCGCCGCCTCGTCCACCTTCGCCCGGGCCTTCGCCGACACCGGCCCGGTCCCTTGCAGGACGCGCGAGACCGTCGCGATCGACAGGTTCGCGCGGGCCGCGACGTCGTAGATGGTCGCGGGCCTGCCGGTGGGGCCGGGGGCCATGAGGATCGCTCCTGGGGAGGGGAGTGGAAGCGCTTACAGTTTCGATACCTTGCCGTGGATCGTTCGAACGGTCAACCCCTCGGCACTTGTTTGAGACGATGCGGGGATGACAGCGCAGGAACGCAAGGACCGGGTCTTCCTCGTCCGGCACGGCGAAACCGAGTGGAGCAAATCGGGTCGGCACACCTCCGTCACCGACCTCCCGCTGACCCCCGAGGGCGAAAAAGTCGCCGCGAGTCTGCGGGAACGGCTGGCGGCAGAGTCCTTCGACCTGGTGCTGACGTCACCCCGGCGACGCGCCCGGCGAACGGCCGAACTGGCCGGCTTCCCGGATGCGGAGATCGACGACGACCTGGTCGAATGGAACTACGGCGACTACGAGGGCATCACCACCGCGCAGATCCGCGAGACCGTCCCTGGGTGGACGGTCTGGGACTTCCCGGTACCCAACGGCGAAACGCCCGCCGAGGTCGCCGCCCGCCTCGACCGCGTCAACGCCCGCCTGGCCGCGGTCCCCGGCGACGTCCTCGTCTTCGGTCACTCCCACGCCCTCCGTGGCCTGACCGCTCGCTGGCTCGAACTCGACGTCACCGAAGGCCGCCACTTCGTCCTCAACACCGCCACCGTCTCCACCCTCGGCTGGGAACGCGGCTCACCCGCAATCCTCCGCTGGAACGCCTGACCGCGCCTCCACCTGTGAAGATGGCGCCTGCCACGAGGAACCTTGCACATTCACCGGGGACCTTGCACAGGGAATAGCTTGTGGAAGGTCCCGCATGGCTGTGGAAGGTCCCGCGTGCTTGTGGGAGGTCGCGCGCGTTTGGGTACCGTGGCCCATCTGTGGGGGAAGCCGCCTGTCAGGACGACCCTTGCACATCCGCCAGGGACCTTGCACAACGAACAGCCGGGTATCTCGTCGTGTTGGGGGTTTCGTCCGGGTGCCATCGGAGAACCTCCGGCTTGCGGGGTTACCCCCTCGTGTGCCCCCGCCCCAGACCGCCTTGGTGATCACTGTTTCCGGAGAGGCGGGTGATGAGGAGCGCGACGCGCTCGGTGTGGTTGGCCGGGCGGAGGCGGGTGGCTTGGGTGAGGGTGGCTTGGCCGTGGAGGGCGCTCCAGAGGACCTCGGTGAGGGTTTCGGGGTCGTCGCCGGCGGCGAACGGCTCGATCGCGGCCTGGATCTCGGCGAACGCGGTCTTCAGTAGCGCGGGGGTGTCGGCACTCGCGAAGGTCAGCGCGGTGGGCCGGACGAACATTGCCTCGTAGACCGCCGGATGCTCGGCCGCGTATTCGAGGTACGCCGTTGCGAGCGCGTGCAGGCCGCCCGCGGGATCGGGGGTGCTCGTGCGGGCGTCGCGCAGGACGGTCACCAGTTCCTCGACGCCTTGCAGGGCGACGGCGTCGGCGATGGCGTCCATGTTCTTGAAATGGCCGTACAGGACGGGCTGGCTGTAGTCGACGGAATCGGCGAGCCGGCGAGTGGTGACGGCCTGCCAGCCGTCGGACTCGGCGAGCTCGCGGGCGGTGCGCAGGATCAGTTCGCGGCGCTCCTCGCGGGCCCGTTCGCGGCGTGACTGCGGCGTCGGCATGCCTTGGATCCTAGCACCGCTAGGCAATCTAGCGATGACAGGTCTAGCATTGCTAGAAAACTTAGCAATGCTAGATTCGAGGAGTCCCCGCCATGCGCCGATTCACCTCCGTCCTGACCGTTCTGATCGGGATCTTTCCGCTCACGTTCGGCACCCGTTTCCTGATCGACGGTGCCGCCGCCGCGGCCGGGTTCGGCGTCGATCCCGGTCCGATCGGTGCCGCTGCGGCGTACTTCCCGGTGAAGGGGATCCGCGACATCGCGCTCGGGCTCGTCGTTCTCGCCCTGTTCGCGCTCGGTCAGCGCCGGGCGACCGGTGTCGTGCTGGCGATTCTCGCGATCATTCCCACCACGGACATGATCGTTGTCCTCACCCACAGCGGATCAGCCGCTGTCGCGCTCGGCATCCACGGGATGACGGCGCTGGTGATTCTGGTCAATGCGGTCCTGCTGCTGCGCGAACCCCGTGTGGTTGAAGCGCTTCAGCCCGCCCACTCGTAGATCTCGATCTGGCAGTGCTCGCGGAACCCGAGCCCCTCGTACACCGGCTGTCCGGCCGCGGACGATCCGAGGACGGCGTACTCCACATCGGCGTGCTGCAAGGCGGCGTACGTGATGGCCGCGCCGACCCCACGCCGGCGTACTTCGGGCACTGTCATCACGAAGTACAACCCCGCTACACCCGCGCCGAGGAACACGGTTGCCGTGGCCACGGGCGTCCCTTCGAGCCATCCGATGTAGTGCTGCCACGGGTCGCCGTACCCGAGTTGCTGATAGACGGACGCGACCCAGCGCGCCTCGCGTGGGCCCTCGCCGAAGCCCTGGCCGAGGGTCGCCTCCCAGGCCGCGAGATCCTTGTCGTTGCCGATGCGCGTCAAGGACAATCCGGGGACAGGCTGTGGCACTTGCAGGTCGGCGATGCGGGCCGCCATCCCCGGCTCGGCACCGGCAGCGACGAAGCCCGCCGCGGTGAGGTCCGGGCCGCGAACCGGCATCGACGGGCCGACGTGCCAAGTGCCCGGTACGCCGTGTTTCTTCAACTCTGCAAGGGATTCCGCGACGACCGTGACGTCCGTCGCGCGGACGATCGCGTTGTGATAATCGATGGGCGACCCACCGATCGTCCACGTCGCACGCTCGTCGTCGCGCTGCGATCCACCACCCGCGGCCCCCATCGCCATCAACAGCCCGGCCGCGTTGTCCTCGATTGCCCGTACGACGTCCATCACCCCAGTCTCGCCGTACGCCGCCTACCTCGGCGAACCGTTTTGGCCCCGCCGAAACCCCGCGACACCCGACCGCCTACGGACAACCACAACCCACCCCGCCGCACCCACCGCGCTCGCACGCCGCGACTTGGCGCCGCCCTCGCAGACCACTGCGCCGCAGATCACCGCACTGCCTGTGGGTCGTGTCGCGGCGTTGTGTTCGCGTCGCTGCAGACCGCGGCACCGCCTGTACGTCGTGAGGCGGCGCCGTCGCACACCACCGCGCCACTGCGCCGTACAGAGCGCGTCGCCGCAGGCCTACCCGAGATGCCTCGCGCCGCACTGCTCCGGGCTGGTGCATTCGGATTTTAGGAGGGTTCTGCCCCCGGATATGGCGTAAAACCCTCCACAGAACCTGGGAAAACTCTCCTAGATGATTGATGCGCGGCCCGAAGGTGTGCACGCTCGACAGGTCGTGTGGTGCGGGGCGGGTGTGTTCGGTGTCTGGTTCACGCTCAGCTGTGGCCCCTGGCACGGGACACGTCCTGTCGACCTGACACACGCCACCCACGCCACCCACGCCACACGCCCGAGCGTCCCCGGCTCCATCACCACGACCACCGAATCCAGACCAGGCCGTGCATCAATCAGCCAGGAGAGTTTTCGCCAGTCGAGCAGGGGTTCCACGGGGTCGAGCGTGGAGACGGACGAGGGTATTCGTTGGCCGGGGAGGGTGTTCGGCTGGTGAGTGTGGGGATGAGGGTGTGCGCCAGCGGCAGGGTGTTTGGCTGGTTGAGCGTGGGACGACGGGTTTCGTCAGCCGGGGAGGGCGTTCCATTGGTCGAGGGTGGAGACCAGCAGGGTCGTGGTGGGGAGGGCGGCGAGGTCGGAGCGGGTGACGAACCGGGCGTCGGTGGCGTCGTCGCCGGGTGTCAGCGTGCCGCCGACCGGTGTGGCCTCGTAGTCGCGGATCACGTACGGCCGGCCCTCGGCAGCGGGGCGCTCGACCTCGCCGACCAGTGGGCCGACCTCGACGACCAGACCGGTTTCCTCGGCGACCTCACGCGCCACGGCGGTGGGATCGTCCTCGCCGGGTTCGACCCGGCCGCCCGGGATCGACCAGAGGCCGCGGCCCGGTTCGTTGGCCCGGCGGACGACGAGGAGCCGGTGCTGCTCGTCGTACACGAGGGCGCCCACACAGTCGATCCGCTCCATGCCCCTCTCCAGACCCCGCTTCATGCCCCGCTTCATGCCCCGCTTCATGCCCCGCTCCATGCACCGCAAGGATAGGTGCCGGGAGCGCCACCGTCCCGCTTGTGTACAAGTGCCGGGTCTCGTCGGCGAACGCGGATAGCATCAGCGGTGACAGCTGACCGGAAGGACGCGGACCGCATCGTGCGCATCGACCTGCACACCCACTCGAACCGCTCGGACGGCACCGACACGGTGGACGTCCTGATGAGGCATGCGCAACAGGCCGGGCTCGATGTGATCGCCCTCACCGACCACGACACCGCCGACGGGTGGGTGGACGGACGCCGCGCCGCGGAGGAGCTCCGGATCGGGTTCGTCCCCGGGCTGGAGATCTCCTGCAAGCTGAACGGGATCAGTGTGCACCTGCTCGGGTACCTGCCCGACCCCGCGTATCCGGCGCTCGCCGCGGAGTTGCAGGTGATCCGCGAGGGCCGCACCGACCGGATCCCCGCGATCGTGGCCCGGCTGAACAGTATCGGCGTACCGCTCACCGTCGACGAGGTGCTGGCCCAGGCGACCGGTACGCCGTCGGTCGGCCGCCCGCACGTCGCGGACGCCCTCGTGGCGAACGGTACGGTCGCGAACCGGAGCGAGGCGTTCGATCGGTTCCTCGCCGACGGCCGCGCCGGGCACGTGCCGCATTACGCGATGGAGCCGGGGCGGGCGATCGACCTGGTCCGCGAGGCCGGCGGCGTGCCGGTGATCGCACACCCGTGGGGCCGGTCCAGCGCGCGGGTGATGACGGCGGAGACGATCGCCCGCCTGGTCACGGACCACGGACTGGCCGGGATCGAGGTCGATCACCAGGACCATCCGCCGGAGGCGCGGGAGGCACTGCGGGCGATCGCCCGCAACCTCGGCATCGTCTACACCGGCTCCAGCGACCATCACGGCGCCGGCAAGATCGACCACGAGCTGGGGGTGAACTCCACCGAGCCCGAGCAGCTCGAGCGGCTGCTGGAGATCGCCAAGGGCAACGCCGCCGCGTCCGGCGCGCAGGTCCCCGAGGCGTACCTGCCGTGAGCAGCATCATCAACTTCGGGCTGCTCAGTGAGGTTGTGGTGACGTTGTTCGTGATCATGGATCCGCCGGGGACGGTGCCGGTCTTCATCTCGCTGACCGCCGGCCAGTCCCGCGCCGTCCGGAAGAAGGCGGCGTGGCAGGCGGTGCTGGTCGCGTTCGGCGTGATCGTCGTGTTCGCGGCGTTCGGCCAGCAGATCCTGCACCACCTCGGCATCACGCTGCCCGCGCTGCAGGCGGCCGGCGGTCTGCTGCTTTTGCTGATCGCGCTGCAGCTGCTGACCGACACCGCCGAGGATCCTGTGCAGACCAAGAACGTCAACATCGCGTTCGTTCCGCTCGGTACGCCGTTGCTCGCCGGCCCGGGTGCGATCGTCGCGACGATGGTGTTCGTGCAGCGCGCCGAGGGCTCGTTGCCGGATGTGGTGGCGATCTCGGTCGGCATCGTGCTGATCCACCTGGTGATGTGGCTGACGCTGCGCTTCTCCGGCATCATCATGCGGATCCTGGGGGAGAACGGGGTCCTCCTCGTCACCCGGATCGCCGGTCTGCTGCTGAGCGCGATCGCCGTCCAGCTGGTCGCGGACGCCGTCACCGACTTCATCAAGGCGGGCTGATGGCCGAGGACCTGCTGCCCGGGATGCCGACGCGGCTGTTCGTGGCCACGCCGACCAAGCTGCTGACGTTCGCGGACTGCAAGCGAAAGTACCGCTACACCTACCTCGAGACGCCGCGCCCGCCGAAGGGTCCGCCGTGGGCGCACAACACGGTCGGTGCGATCGTGCACGAGGTGCTCGCCGACTTCTTCGGCCGCTGGCCCGCGTCCCGCCGTACGCCGGACGAAGTGGTCGCGAAGATGCGCTCGAGCTGGCGCAGCGAAGGGTTCCGCGACGAGCGGCAGTCGCTCGACTGGCGGGATCGCTCGACCGAGATGGTGATCGGGTACCTGCGCGACACCGACCCGTACTACGAGCCGCGCGGAGTCGAACGTACCGTCGCGTTCACCACCGCGCGGGCCTCGTTGCGCGGACGTGTCGACCGGATCGACGAGCGCCCGGCCCGCGACGGCAGCGGTGGGACCGAGTTGGCGATCGTCGACTACAAGACCGGCCGCCGGCAACTGACCTCGGTCGACGCGCGCTCGTCGCTGGCGATGGCGCTCTACGTGCTCGGTGCGCGGCGGGTGCTGCGCAAACCGTGCACCCGCGTCGAGTTGCACCACCTCCCGACGAACTCGGTCGCCGCGGCCGACCACGACGAGGACTCGCTCCAGCGCCACCAGAAACGCGCCGAGGCGATGGCCGACGACGCCGCGGCCGCGGAGGCGCGCTGGGCCGAAGGCCTCACCCCCGCCGAAGCCGACGCCGTCTTCCCACCCGAACCGTCACCCCTGTGCGGCTGGTGCGACTTCGCCAAGATCTGCCCTCAAGGCCGCCGCGAAGCACCCCCACGCGACCCCTGGTCCGGCCTCGAAGAACTCTCCTCACCCGCCCTGGAGGACGCCGGCTGAGCTTCGTGCCAGTGGCGTGTGCGTGGCGTGCCAGCGGGCTGGCGGACTCTGACGGTGAACGAAAGGGGTTCGCTTGATGGGTGCGAAGACTGTGAACAAGCTCGTGGTGCCAGGGGCGACGTTGCACTACGAGGTGGCCGGGGCGGGGCCGGTGCTGTTGCTCATCGCGGGCGGGGCGGCCGACGCCGGGGTGTTCTCCGGGATGGTCGGTCAGCTGGCCGCGGAGTACACGGTGGCGACGTACGACCCGCGCGGCAACTCGCGTAGCCGGTACGACGGTGACGCCACCGACGACGCGGTCGCGCAGGCGGCCGCCGACGCGCTGGCCGTGCTCGACGCGGCGACTCGGCTCGACGCTGTGACCGGGCCCGACGCTGTGACTCGGCCCGACGCTGTGACCGGGGCCGATGCGCTTGGTTCCGAGGTGGTGGCCGCCGAGGTGGAGCCGGCGTACGTTTTCGGGACCGGTACGGGGGCGATCACCGGGCTCGAGCTGATCAGGCGGCATCCGGACCGGGTGCGGATGCTGGTGGCGCACGAGCCGCCGTGCACCGAGGTGCTGCCGGACGCGGAGGACGTCCGCGCGTTCTTCGCCGACGTGTACGAGACGTACCGCACCGACGGGCTGACCGCGGCCGACGTGGTGTACACGATGGGCACCGGCCTGGACGACGAGGCGATGCCGCCGATGGAGGACCTGCTGCCCGAGTACCGCGAGCTCGCGGAGCGGATGCAGGCGAACGCGGCCGTCTTCTACGAGTACAAGCTGTTGCCGTACACCCGCTACGTGCCGGATCTCGACGCATTGAAGCGCTTCAGCGATCGGGTCGTACCGGCGGCCGGACTGGAGTCGTACGGACACCTGCCCGGCCGGCCGGTCGAGGTCATCGCCGAGCACATCGGCTGGCCGGTGGTGATGTTCCCGGGCGGGCACGGTGGGTACGCGAGCCATCCGGCGGCGTTCGCGACGCATCTCGCGCACCTGCTGAAAACCGACACGCTGTAGGGCGCTTCCCCGGCACCGGTCCGGGCGCGGGTCTGAGGGGTCCCGCGCCCGGACCGGTTATTTCTGTTGACGTCTCGCCGCGCACCGGCGTACCGTCCGTCTTCTGCCTTTGACAATCGGCGTGGTCCGGCCATGCCGTCACAGTGGTGTCCGAACCCCCGGGTCTTTCAGGATTCGGGGCGGTTCTGCGTGCCGCTGTGCTCTCGGACACCACCTGGAATTCTGACAGGAGGGTGCAGTGGGCGTGTACTGGGCGATCGCCGTACGGTCCTTCCGGCGTTTCTCGACGTACCGCATCGCCACCGCGTCCGGCGCGTTCACCAACACGGTCTTCGGGTTCATTCTCTGCGGCATCTACCTGACGCTGTGGCATGAACGCCCGGGCCTCGGCGGGTACGACGTCGAGGATGCGCTCACGTTCGTGTGGCTGCAGCAGGGGCTGCTGATGCCGATCGGGATCTTCGGCGCGACCACGACGATCGAGCTCGGGGCGCGGGTCCGCAGCGGTGAGATCGCGGTCGACCTCTACCGGCCGACGCGACTGCTGCTCTGGTGGCTCTCGATGGATCTCGGGCGCGCGATGTTCCAGCTGCTGGTGCGCGGCGGGGCGCCGTTGCTGGTCGGGGCGCTGGTGTTCGACCTCAGGTTCCCATCGGATCCGCTGGTCTGGGTCGCCGTCGCGTGCGGTCTCGTGCTGGCGATCGTGGTGAGCTTCGGGATCCGGTATCTGGTTGCGCTGTCCGGGTTCTGGATCACGGACACCCGCGGCACCGAGCAGATCGCGCTGGTGCTGTCGTGCTTCTTCTCCGGGACGATCCTGCCGCTGGTGGTGTTCCCGGGCTGGATCGGCGAGTTCGCCCGCGCGACGCCGTGGGCCGCGACGATGCAGGTACCGATCGACATCTGGCTCGGCCGGAATCCCGGCGGGATCGCGTCGGCGCTGATGTTTCAGCTGGGCTGGGTCGTGGTGCTGCTGCTCGCCGGTCAACTGGTCACGTCGGTCGCGACGCGGAAGGTGGTGATCCAGGGTGGCTGATTTCCGGGTGGAACGGGTGCTCCGGGCGCCGGCGCAGTACTGGATGCTGATCATGATGTGGGTGCGGTCGTCGATGGCGTACCCGGCGTCGTTCGCGCTGATGGTGTGCGGCTCGATGCTCGTGACCGTGATGGACTTCGTCGCGGTGGTGCTGATGTTCAGCCATATCTCGTCGTTCGGCGGGTTCTCGCTCGCGGAGATGGCGTTGCTGTACGCAACGGCTTCGATGACGCTGGGCATCGCCGATCTGTTCACCGGGTCGATCGAGCGGGTCGGTGAGCGGGTCCGGACCGGGGTGTTCGACGCGTATCTGATCCGGCCGGTACCCGCGTTCGTGCAAGCCGCGGCGGACGGGTTCGCGCTGCGCCGGATCGGGCGGCCGCTGCAGGCATCGATCGTGCTGGTGTTCGCGCTCGGCCGGCTCGACGTCGACTGGACCGTTGCCCGCGGCATCATGCTCGTGGTGTCGATGATCGCCGGGTCGGTCATCTTCGCGGCGATCTTCGTGCTCGGCGCGGCGTTCCAGTTCATCGCGGTCGACTCCGCCGAACTGGCGAACTCGTTCACGTACGGCGGCCAGACGATGACGCAGTACCCGTTGACGGTCTTCGGCAAGCAGATCGTCCGCGCCGTCACCTTCGTCGTACCGCTTGCTTTCGTCAACTATTACCCGGTGCTGTTCGTGCTCGGAAAGCCCGCGCCGTTGGGGTTGCCGTCCTGGATCGGGTTGCTGTCACCGCTGGTCGCGGTGGTGATGGTCGGGCTGGCGTCGCTCGCGTGGCGGGCCGGCCTTCGTCGTTATCGCAGTACAGGGAGCTGAAATGGCTGTCATCGAATTGCAGGACGTGTCGCGCGCCTTCACCGTATGGTCGCGATCGGGGTTACGCCGTACCAAGCGGGAAGTGCGGGCGGTGGACGGGATGACGTTCAGCGTCGAGCCGGGGGAGGTGATGGGGTACATCGGGCCGAACGGTGCCGGCAAATCCACCACGATCAAGATGCTGACCGGGATCCTGGTGCCGTCCGGCGGCTCGATCCGCGTCGCGGGCGTCGACCCGTCCCGGCATCGGCTGAAACTGGCGCGCCGGATCGGCGTGGTCTTCGGGCAGCGTACGACGCTGTGGTGGGACCTGCCGTTGAAGGACTCGTTCGCTGTCCTGCAGAAAATGTACGGCGTACCGCTCGCCCGGCACCGTGAGAACCTGGCCACCTTCGTCGAACTGCTCGACCTGGGCGACCTGCTCGACGTACCGGTGCGGCAACTGTCGCTCGGCCAGCGGATGCGCGGCGACATCGCCGCGGCGCTGTTGCACGACCCCGAGATCGTCTACCTCGACGAGCCGACCATCGGCCTCGACGTGATCAGCAAGGCGCGACTGCGCGAGTTCCTCGCCCAGATCAACGCGGAACGCCGTACCACGATCATCCTTACCACCCACGACCTCGACGACATCGAAGCCCTCTGCACCCGCGTCATGGTCATCGACCACGGCCACCAAATCTTCGACGGCACCCTCGAACGCCTCAAATCCAGCCAATCCGCGCCCCGAACCCTGGTCGTGGACCTCGCCGCCACCCTCCCGCCGATCGAGGTCCCCGGCGCCACCGTGGTGAAGGTCAACGGCCCCCGCCAGCACCTCACCTTCCCCACCACCACCAGCGCGGCGCCGTTACTCGCCCAAATCGCCGCCAACTACCCCCTGGTGGACCTCTCCGTCTCCGAACCCACCATCGAATCCGTCATCACCCAGCTCTACACCCACAATCCCGTGCACTGACCGCTCAGCACAGCCCACCAGCGCCAACCTCGTCGCCCGCGGCCCGAGTCAGGTGGTGCGGCGCGGGGTGGTGTGGCGCGGGCCCGAGGTGGTGGGGTGCGGGCCCGAGGTGGTGCGGTGCGGCGCGAGGTACGGAGGTGCGGCCCGAGGTCGCGTGGCGTGGCGCGGAAAGCTCTCCTGGAGAGTTTCCGAGCGACAGTGGAGGGCTTTTCCCTCGATATCCACCAGAACCCCTCCATGTTTCGCCGACACCAGAGCTGCCCCCGCGACACCGGTCGGCCTACTCGTTGGAACCGGCGGCCATGGAGAGTACGTCGGCCGGGATGAGGGAGTTGGGGTCGGAGCGCCACCTGGCGAGCGCGGAGGGGCTGTCGTCGTCGTTCAGGGTGCCGAGACCTTCCGAGATCCATCGTCGTGCGTCGGCCGGGCCGATGGGTTCGTACGTGAAACGGCGGACCATGTAGTAGTCGTTGCGCAGGGCATTGTTGTCGTGAAAGTTCCCCGTGTTGGCAACGTAGGAGTACACCGTCTCGTGCGCGAGCGCTGCCACCCACAGAGGCCGACCCGCTTCATCCTTCACCAGATACAACCTCATCATGAGCGATCCGCGGCGAGGGAAGCGAAGACGATCTCCGGGGCCATGCCCTTGTCGTCCTCACGCCAGCGGCGTACGGAGTCGGGGAACTCTTCCTCGTCAACAGTTCCGACGCCGGCATGGATCAGCCGCTGCGCCTCGGCGATGCCAATCTCGTCGTACTGGAGCTCATTGCGGAAGTAGTAGTCGTGCCGGGCGCCGTCGTTGTAGTGGAACTTCCCGGTGTTCCCGACGTACGTCCAGATGTCCTCCTCGATCAATGTAGCCACCCACAACTGCCTGTCCCCGTCCTTGACCAAGAACAACCGTGTCATCGTGGCCTCAGGCGAGGTCTGCGGCCATGGAGGCGAAGACGATCTCGGGGTCCATCGCCTTGCCGTCAGCCTGCCAGTCGCGCAGGGCGTCCGGATTCTTCTCGGGGTCGATCTGGCCGACGCCGTCGGCGATCAGACGCTTCGCCTCGGCGATCCCGATATCGGTGTACGTCGCGTCGTTGGTGGAGAAGTAGTCCTCGCGCACCCCCTCGTTGCGATGGAACTTCCCGGTGTTGGCGACGTACGTCCACACATCCTCGTCCACCAACGCCGCCACCCAGATCCGCCGCTCACCCTGACTCACCAGAAACAACCGCGTCATCCGTCGGCCTACCCGTTCGAGCCGGCGGCCATGGAGAGTACGTCGGCCGGGTTGAGGGGATTGGGATCGGAGCGCCATTTGTCGAGGGCGGCGGGGTTGTCGTCGTCGTTCAGGGTGCCGAGGCCTTCGGAGATCCACCGTCGTGCGTCGGCCGGTCCGATGGGCTCGTACGTGAAGCGGCGGACCATGTAGTAGTCGTTGCGCAGGGCATTGTTGTCGTGAAACTTCCCGGTGTTCGCCACGTACGCGTACATCGTCTCGTGCGCCAGTGCGGCCACCCAAAGAGGCTGACCCTCTTCATCCTTCACCAGATACAGCTTCATCGCGCGATCCCGCCGTTCTTCTCGAGTGATGTGATGTGTGGCGACGCCTGTGCTGCGTTCCGTTGTGCACGCTCTTCGACCATTTTGCGAGAGTCACTGTAGTTCGTGACGGCGACGCGCTTGCCACCCAACGTCGTCAGTTCGTCGATCCCCTGGGGTGTCCTGAGCGTCGCTGATGCCTCCACGCACCGTTGCCGTGCCGCCCCGCGTTCGTCCGGTGTGGCGTCGGCGCTGCGTTCGATCCGGTACCACGGTGTGGTCAGGTCCTTGACCTGCGCAGACGCCACCGAATGGATCTGAACCTCGATGCGCGGGGCGCCCGAGACGACGAAGTGCGCGTGGATGCCCTTGTACCGCGATCCGTCGGAGTACGAGTGCATCGCATGCCGGACCTGCCAGCCGCGCTCACACAACGAATCCGCGGTACGGCGGGTCGTGGCGACGAGGTCGTCGGAGGTGTCGGTCAGCACCGTGTACCGCAAGATGTCGTCGATCGGGAAGCGGTCGTTGGTGTCCTGCCAGTCGACCAGCTTTCGAGCCAGGGACTCCGGCGACTTCACCCGATGCTCAAGTTGGTACGCCCTGGTGCCTGGCGGCAGCGAGTCGAGAAACTGGCCGGTGACAGCCGCTTCCGCCGCCGACGCCTGCTCCAGCAGTTCCAGGCTCCGCCGGGCAGCGGCCTCGCCGTACTGCTGACTGATCTCAGGCACGGACAGGTAGGTATCACTCCAGTTGAGCGGGTAGGTCGTCTCGAACGTTCGATGGAGGGCCGCGAGGTCTGGTAGGTGGCCCGGGGAGGGTGGCATCTGATCCCCCTGGTCGGTTGGTCTGTACTTCGACCGTAGGGAAGTTGGGAGGGGCTGTGGGGTGGTTTCGGGGATCTGTGGATAAGTCGGGTGGGTTACGGAATGGGATGGGATGGTGACGTTGGGGTGGCGGGTTCGTTGAAATGCGGGTGGGGAGCCAACCGGACGGGCTGATCGGGGGTAGAGAAGGTATGCCGACGATGACAGGGGAGCCCGTGGCAGCGGTGGTGGGGCTGCCGGGGGACGGGGCGGGGTTCGTGGAGTGGGTGCGGCCGCATCTGCCGGCGATGGCTCGGTTGGCGGGGCGGTTGGCAGTGGGGGCGGATCGGGACGACGTGGTGCAGGAGGCGCTGGCGCGGGCGTGGGCCAAGCGGTCGCAGTACGACGCGACGCGCGGTACTGCCTCGGCCTGGCTGCTCGCGATCACCGCGGATCAGGCGCGGAAGGCGGTACGGCGGATGCGCGCCGGCGGAGCGTCCTTGGCGCTGGTCGACGAAGCGGTCACGCCAGTGTCGCGGCCCGATCTGGACGCGCGGATGGATGTCGACCAGGCGATCATGTCGCTGTCGGAGCGGCAGCGGCTCGCGGTCGACTGTTTCTACTTCGCGGACCTGTCGGTAGCGGACACCGCGGCAGTCATGGGCTGCTCCGAGGGCACCGTCAAGTCCACGCTCTCCGACGCACGCAATCGGCTCCGCATCCTCCTGGAGGTGACCGAATGAAGCAAACCGACGAAGTCGACGACCTGTTGACCCGTGCCGGCGCGCGGTGGCGGGCCGATCAAGCGGCGCCGCCGGAGCCCGATCTGGAGTACATCCTGAGCGGCGGCCGCAAACCCCGCCGCCGCTGGGTCCCCGCTCTGGCGGCCGCCAGCGTCGCGGTGATCGGAGCCGGCCTCCTCACCGTCCTCCCGGACCCCAAGCCCGCTCCCGACGCAGCACCCGCGACCGGACCCGCCACTACAGGCACAGCCACGGCCGGCGCACCCAAAACGTTTGCTCAGAGCAACGACAAGTGGTTGCTGAAGCCGGGCGACAAGGTCGAGGTGAGTGGCGAGATCATTGCCGCCCCGGGGAAACCGCCCGTGTTCTGCGCGCCGGTGCCGAGGAACGCCATCGGCTACCCGCCGGGCAAGGAGCCGGCGCCGAGCTGTGACGCGAACTTTGCGGTCCGGCTCGACGGTCTGGACGTCGACCGGATCACGGGGCTGACCACGATCAAGGGCGTCCGCACCGGCCGGGCCGCTGTCACCGGGATCTGGCGCGGCGGCGCGATCGACGTGCAGCAGCAGTCGGCGCCGAAACCGGTCACCGACTTCGATCAGCCCGAGTTGCAGTGCCCTGTCCCACCGGGCGGCTGGAAGCCCAAGCCGAGCAACATCACCTCGCCCGTGGTGACCAAGTTCCTCGACGCGCACGCGGATCAGGTCCGCGGCCCGATCTTCCGCTACCCGAACGGCACCGGTCGCAACGCGCCGGTCGTGATCCTGATCGGTATCGCTCGCGGCGACCGGACCGCGTTCCGGACGGCGTTCGAAAAGGTGTACCAGGGCAACTACTGCCTGGTTCCGGTCGCGGTCAGCAGGTCGGACGAGGAGCGGATCACAGCCGCGATCGGCAACCTGATGAGCCAGAACAAGTCGCTTGGCATCTATCTGGGCGGCGGTCCCGGGATCTCCGCCGGTACGCCGTACGTCGGCCTCGTGGCGTACACGCCGCAGGTGAAGGAAGCGCTGACCCCGATCGGCCTCGACCTGCTGAGGGTCGAGCCCGCAGTCAGGCCGGTCAGCTAGACGTCAGACAGGTCAGCTGGTCGTCGTCAGGTTCGGGTAGTCGTGGAAGAAGTCGACGAGCAGGCGGGCGGTCGCGGCCGGCTGCTCGATGGCCGGTGAATGACCGGCGCCGGGGATGACCGTCGCCTCGACCCCGAGGCGTCCGGCCATCTCCTGCTGGACCGGGATCGGCCAGCCGTCGTCCGTCTCGCCGTACAGCACCTGGGTGCGCACGCCGGTCTTGGCGAGCTGGTCGGTCTTGTCCTCGGCGTCGGTCAGCCGGCGGGTGATCTGGGCGAGGCTGGTCGGCACGTTGCCCGTGAACCGCTTCCGCAGGAACTCCACAATGTCGTCCGGCGGCAGTACGTACCCCGGGGCCTGACGGTCGTGCTGGAGTTTCAGCTCGTAAACCTGCTCGATCGGCAGGTTCTCCAGCCCGAACGCGAGCATCTGCAGGCTCTGCAGCGTCTCCTCGTCTGTGAATGCGCCCGGCCCCGAGCAGAGCAGTGTGATCGTCGAGAACACCGACGGGTCGATCAGTACGGCCTCGCGCGCCACCAGCCCGCCGAACGAGTGCCCGACCAGCTGGCTGTACCCGCCGAGGGCCTTACTGATCGCGACCACGTCCGCGCCCAGCTCGGCCAGCGTGTACGCCGATGCGTCGTCCGGCCCCGGCGTCTCGTACTGACCACGCAGGTCGACGGCCACGGTACGCCAGCCGTACCGGCACAGGTGGTCGACGAGCGGAGTGAAATCCTCCTTGCTGCCGGTCCACCCCGGAACGAGCAGCACCGTGCCGAGCGGCGTACCGATGTCCGGTACGGCGGTGAGCGTGGCGAACGAGCCACGCTCGGTCTCGAGCGTATCGGGGTGCACCCCGTCGGGCAGCGTCAGCGTACGCGGCGTACTCACAAGTAGACAGCGTAACGGCTCACCTCGGCCGAGCCACGTCCGCCGTGGTCAGGGCGGCTTCCTCGGTGCGGCACAATGGCCGGGTGCCTCGCACTCTCGCGGTCGCCAATCAGAAGGGCGGCGTGGCCAAGACGACCACTGTCGCCACCCTCGGCGCAGCCTTGGTCGAGCTCGGCCAGCGGGTGCTGCTGGTCGACCTCGATCCGCAGGCCTGCCTGACGTTCTCGGTCGGCATCGACCCCGAGGACCTGGACAAGTCGATCCACCACGTCCTGCTCGGCGGAGTGCGTTCCCGCGACGTGGTGATCGAGTTCGACGACGCGCCCGATCTCCTCCCCGCGACGATCGCGCTGGCGAGCGCCGACGTACAACTGGCGCGGGACAGCGGTCCGGAGCAGGTACTGCGGACCGCATTGCGCCCGCTGCGAACGTCGTACGACTGGATCGTCATCGACTGCCCGCCGACGCTCGGACTGCTCACGGTCAACGGACTGACCGCCGCCTCGGAGCTGCTGATTCCCTTGCAGTGTGAGACGTTGGCGCATCGTGGCGTAGGGCAACTACTTGACACGGTCGACGACGTCCAACGGCTCACGAACCCGAGTCTGCAGGTGCTCGGTGTGCTCCCGACCTTGTACGACGGCCGGACGACGCACGCCCGTACCGTGCTGGAGACGATCGCGGACACGTACTCGCTCGACGTACTGCAGCCGCCGATCCCGAAGTCGATCCGGTTCGCCGAAGCGCCCGCGATCGGTGCGACCGTGCTCAGCACGGCGCCGGCCTCGCCCGGCGCCAAGGCGTACCGGGCGCTGGCCGGCGCGTTGCTTCACTGACCGCTGTTCGGCGGAGCTGGCGGTCCGGTCGGACCGGTGGTCGCGATCGCCGGCTGCCGGCGCAGTTTGCCGCGGAAGATCCACAGCGGTACGGCGATGATGCCGAGCAGGATCAGGAACGGCAGCAGCGCGCCGGCCACGGTCGCAATCACGGTGAAGGTCGCGGTGAACGCGTTCCAGCCGTTCTTCAGGCCGGCGACGAATCCCTTGTCCGGTTCGTCGGCGGGCGGTGCGGGCTTGCCCTTCTGGGTGATCGTCAGGTTGAGCGTCGCGAGCTCGGTTTGGAGCGAGAGGTTCTTCTGCTTCGCGAGCAGCGATTCCAGGTCGGACTCGCGGCGGGTGAGTTCGCTCTCGACCGAGACGATCTCGGCGATCGTGTTCGCCTTGGTCATCAGCGCGCGGGTCCGCTCCAGGCTGGCGCGCTGGGACTGGATCCGGCTGCCGACATCGACAACCTGTTCGGTGACGTCGGTCGATTCCTGGTGGATCTGCAGGCGTTTGCCGAGCTCCGACAGTCGCTGGATCGCGGTCTCGAACGACTTCGTCGGCACCTTGAGTGTCAGGTTCGAGCGGTCGATGGTGCCGTCAGCGTCGCTGACGGTGTCCTCGGCCGCCACCTGACCGCCGAGACCGGTGACCGTGCTGACCGCCTTTTGCCGCAGGTCGGAGACGTTCTCGCCTTCGACGGTCAGCGAACCCGTCTTGACGATCGCGCGAGCGACCGTCGGCTGCTCCTTGCTGTCTCCGCCGGAACCGCCCGCACTGCTTGCGGAGTCCGACTTGGCGGCGCCTGGTTGTTGTGGTTTCGCGACGCCCGCCGCCTCGCCGGAGGACTGCGCCGAGCCGCCGTCGCGGGATGCGCTTTCGTTGCCATCGGCACTACAACCCGCCAGGGCCACGACCCCCACCGCAACCGCCACGGCTGTTACCGCTCTGATCCGCCTCATCACCCAGCCCCTCTCTCGTGGATACGTCCTTGGACGGGCCACAGGGGGCTGGGCGTTGCGGCCTCAGATCACCATTCGGAAACAGTTACTCGGCTCGTGTGGCCGATCCGTAGTTGGATCCGGGTGCCCGAGTCGGCGCCCGCGCTGTACGGCCGCGCTGTACGGCCGGCTGTACGGCCGCGCTGTACGACCGCGCGCGTTCCCGCGCGGTGGGTTTACCCATCGTGTTGTGGGTTCCTGACCCGTGTGAAGGGTGCGGAACCCACAACACCGTGGGTGAACCCACCGTGGGGCGGGAAACCCGCGAACTCCTACGACCACACCGCGCCACCACGCCACACCACGCGCCGCCTCCACGCCACACCACGCGCCGCCTCCACGCCACACCACGCGCCGCCTCCACGCCACACCACGCGCCGCCTCCACGCCACACCACGCGACGCCTCCACGCCATGCCTCCACGCCACGCCGTCACGCGGCACCATGCCGCACCATCACCGCGTGCCGAACATCGCCGACCAGATCACCGCGGACCAGATCACCGCGGACCACATCACCGCCGACCAGCCACCGCCGACCAAATCACGGCCGGCTGATCCAGGGGGCACGAGCTCGGCTGCGCCGGGCGTCGTACTGGCCGAAGACGGAAGCTTGCACAGGTTGTGGTGGGTGTGGACTGGTTATTGCTCGTGCAAGGTCCCGGCTGGGTGTGCAAGGTCCCGGCTGGGTGTGCGAGGTCGCGGCTGGGTGTGCGAGGTCGCGGCTGGGTGTGCGAGGTCGCGGGTGGGTGTGCGAGGTCGCGGGTGGGTGTGCGAGGTCCCAGGATGGGGTGCGCGGTTCCGGATGGGTTCGCAGTCCCCGGCCGGGGCTCAAGGGGCCTCGGTCGCGGGGACGCGCGCGGTCGGACAGCGCGGTGGCACGGCGCGGGCGCCGGCTCGGTCACTCAAGACCCCACCCACGGATCAATCGCAAGAGCCGGTTACTCCGGGGCGCTGAAGATCGGCGTGGTCGCCGGCGCACTGCTCGCCGCCGCCTTCCGCGCCCGCTTGACCGGCTTCTTCGCCGGCTTGTCAGCCTGCTCGGCCGACGCATCCGCTGCGGACGCATCCGCGGCCGGCTCGGCAGCCTTCCGGCTGCGCGTCCGCTTCACCGGCTTCTCGGCAGGAGCGTCGTCGGCGGCCGGCTCGGCAGCCTTCCGAGTGCGGGTCCGCTTGGCCGGCTTCGCCTCGGCGGCCGGGGCATCTGTTGCCAGCGTCGCAGTGGCCTCGGCGGCCGGGGCATCTGTTGCCACCGTCGCAGTCGCCTCGGGCGCCGCGGCGGCTGTTGCCTTGGCAGCGGTCTTGCGGGTCCGGGTGCGCTTGGCGGGCTTGTCCTCGGCGGTGGTCGGTGCGTCGGCGGTTGCCGACGGCACCTCGGCCTCGGGAGCAGCGGCCTTGCGAGTCCGCGTCCGCTTGGCTGGCTTCGCCTCGGCGGCCGGGGCATCTGCTGCCACCGTCGCAGTGGCCTCGGGTGCCTCGGAGGTTGCCGTGGCGGCCTCCGGAGCCGTGGCCTTCGCGGCGGTCTTGCGGGTCCGTGTCCGCTTGGCCGGCTTGTCCTCGGCCGTCGTCGACGCGTCGACTGTTGCCTCGACCTCAGGAGCGCCGGCCCCAGCAGCGCCAGCCTTAGCAGCGTCACCCTTAGCACCGTCCGCCTTGGCAGTGTCAGCCTCGGGGGCGCTCGCCTTGGCAGCCGCGGTCTTCCGGGTGCGGGTGCGCTTGGTCGGCTTCTCCGCCGGCGCTTCCACGACCGGTGCGGCAGCCACCTCGGTCACTCCCTCAGCCACTCCCTCAGCCACTCCCTCAGCCACTGCCTCAGTCACTGCCTCAACCACAGTGTCAGCAGCCGTGTCGGCAGTCGGCGCCGAAACCTCCGGGCTCGCCTCGGTGGCCCGGGCTTCGCCGGACTTCCGGGTCCGGGTCCGCTTGCGGGCCTTGCGCGGCGCGTCCTCGGTGACAGTCGCGCCACCGGACGCTGCACCGGACGCTGCACCGGACGCTGCACCGGACGCCGGGCCGGAAGCAACAGCCTCGGTCGACGGCGGTACGTCGGTCTTCGTGGTGACGTCGGCGCGGTCCTCGAGCGGCTGACCGGCGCGGGTGCGCTTGCGGGTGCGGTTGCGCCGGCGTCCGGGGCGCTCGCCGTCGGCGCGGCCTTCGTCGCGACGGCCGCGCGGGCGGCTCTCGCGTGCCTCGCGGACGTCCTCCGGCGCGCGCGCCGGGCGGATCCGACCCTTCGCGTCGGACGGGATGCCGAGGTCGTGGTACAGCTCCGGTGAGGTGGAGTAGATCTCCTGCGGCTCGTCGTACGGCAGGTCGAGGGCCTTGTTGATGACCTTCCACCGGGTCACGTCCGGCCAGTCGACGAACGTGACGGCGATACCGCTCGCCCCCGCGCGCCCGGTCCGGCCGATCCGGTGGATGTAGGTCTTCTCGTCCTCGGGGCAGGTGTTGTTGATGACGTGGGTGACACCCTCGACATCGATGCCGCGGGCGGCGACGTCGGTGCACACCAGGACGTCGATCTTGTCACCACGGAACCGGGTCAGCGCCCGCTCACGCGCCTGCTGATTCAGGTCACCGTGGATCGCGGCCGCCTTGAACCCGCGGTCCTGCAGGTCGTCGGTGAGCCGGGACGCCTCGCGCTTGGTCCGGCAGAAGATCATCACCCGGCCGCGGTCCTCGGCCTGCAGGATGCGGGCCACCACCTCGGGCTTGTCCAGATCGTGTGCCCGGTAGACGAACTGTGCCGTGGTCGGCACCATCTGGGTGTCCTCGTGCGACTCGGCCCGGATGTTCAGCGGGTGCCGCATGTGGGTGCGGGCCAGCGCGATCACGGCCGACGGCATGGTTGCCGAGAACAACATGGTCTGGCGCAGCTCGGGGGTCTTGCGCAGGATCCGCTCGACGTCGGGCAGGAAGCCCAGGTCGAGCATCTCGTCGGCCTCGTCCAGCACCAGGACCTTGATGTGGCCGAGGTCGAGGACGCCGCGGTTCGCCAGGTCGAGCAGGCGTCCCGGCGTACCGACGACGACGTCGACGCCGCTCTTCAGCGCGTCGAGTTGCGGTTCGTAGGCGACACCGCCGTACACGGTCAGGATGCGCACGGTGCGGACGGTGGAGGCGGTCTCGAGGTCGCGGGCGACCTGGATGGTCAGCTCGCGGGTCGGGGTGACGACCAGCGCCTGCGGCTTGCCCGGGGCGGCGAGCTCCTCGTAGTCGGCTTCGCCGGGGGAGATGGTGCGCTGCAGCAGCGGGATGCCGAAGCCGAGCGTCTTGCCGGTGCCGGTACGGGCCTGCCCGATCAGATCGGTGCCCATCAGGGCCACCGGGAGGGTCATTTCCTGAATCGGGAAGGGTTCGACGATGCCGACGCGGTCGAGCGCGTCGCAGATCTCGGACAGCACGCCGAGCTCTCGGAAGGTGGTCAGGCTGATCGCCTCTCACATGCTTGGTGCGGACAGATGCTCAGGTGGCCGGGCGCCTGGGGCTGTGAAGCCCCGATCGTGAGGCGCGGGGACACTGTGCAAGCACCTCGCACCAGCTTGCCCATGTGGGCGCGTCACCGGCGAATCGTCCACCAGTGTAACCGCAGCGGCTGTCAACGCCGCTTCGTGTGGCATGCGCCACTCCCGGGCACGGACAGATAAGGTTCCGGGCATGGAGCAGACGGCCTTTGATGACCCCGCCTACCGGGCCGCGGCGGTGGACCTGCTGGGAGTGCTGGCGTACGGCGAGCTGACCGCGTTCGAGCGGATGGCCGAGGACGCCAAACTGGCCCCGACCCTGGACGACAAGGCGGAGCTGGCAGCGCTCGCGACGACCGAGTTCGGGCACTTCCAGCGGCTCCGGGATCGGCTCGTCCAGCTGGGCGTGGACCCGATGGAAGCGATGCGGCCGTTCGTCGAGCCGCTGGACGCGTTCCACGACCACACCGCGCCGTCGGACTGGCTCGAGGGGCTGGTCAAGGCGTACGTCGGGGACGGGCTGGCCAACGACTTCTACCGGGAGATCGCGTCGTTCGTGGACGCGGAGACCCGGGCGCTGGTGCTCGAGGTGTTCGCCGATTCCGGTCAGGCCGAATTCGTGGTCGACCGGGTACGCGCCGCGATCGCCGAGGATCCGAAGCTGGGCGGCCGGCTGGCGCTGTGGGGCCGCCGACTGGTCGGCGAGGCGCTCAGCCAGGCGCAGCGGATCGCCGCGGACCGTGACTCACTGGCCGCGCTGCTCGCCGGCAGTGTGGATCGCCCCGGCCTCGACCTGGCCGCGATCGGCCGGATGTTCACCCGCCTGACCGAGGCGCACACCGCCCGGATGACCGCCCTCGGTCTCCAGGCCTGACCCGGCTGACCCGGCCTGACCCGGACAGGGCAACGGCCGCCTTTCTCCCGGAAGGCCGGGAGTGGCGGCCGTTTGGTGGTGCCAGGTTCAGGCGGCTCTGGGTTTGCTGTTCCGGGCGGAGATGATCGCGATCACGATCGCGGCGCAGATGACCTGGATCAGGTACTGGATCCAGTCCGGGCCGGAAGTGTCCTTGACACCGAGGAAGTAGGCAATCAGACCACCGAGGAAGGCGCCGATGCCGCCGCCCAGGATGGTCCAACCGAGGCTGATGTTCTGCTTGCCGGGGAGCACCAGCCGGGCCAGCGGCCCGAAAATGATGCCCGCGATGAGGCTGACGATGATCATCCAGACCCAGTACACGGTTCCTCCTTGTGAGGGATGGTGACCTGCGTCGGTCCGGTGCCCCGTGACAGACCAGACCAATCACGACGCAGGTATCACCGTCATCGTGCCCTCTCGGTGGCGCTGTGCAACCTGGACACGCGCGACTGTGTCCGGAACGCGATGTACGGCGGTCCGCCGGATCGCGCCGGTCGGACGCTGAGATCGCGCCGGTGGGACGCTCAGATCGCGCCGAAGCCGACCTTGCGGACCTGGACCTCGCCGATCTCGACGTAGGCGAGCCGGTCGGCCGGAATCAGCACCCGGCGGCCCTTCTCGTCGATCAGCTGCAGCAGGCCGGTCTTGCCGCTGAGCGCCTCCGCCACCAGTGCCTGGACCTCATCCGGAGTCTGCTCGCTCTCCAGAACCAACTCGCGATTGGCGTGCTGCACGCCGATCTTGACCTCCACGAAACCCTCCGGGCACGTTCCGAACCGGCGACTCTCGCCGGTGATTCTTCGAGCCTATCCGGTGCGACCGGCCGACTCTCACCCGTCCGCCGAAAGCAGAACCCCGGGCGACGGGCCGTACGGCGTGAGCGTCAGCCGTCCGTCCGCGGGAAGCCGCGGATGCCGCGCCAGGCCAGCGAGGCGACCAGGTCGGCGGCCTGCTCCTGCGGGAACGACGGGTCGCCCGCGCCGAGCCAGTACCGGGCGCTCACCTGGGCCATGCCAACGAGGCTGACGGCCAGCACCATCGACTGCTCACGGCTGAGGCCGGCGTCGGCGCTGATCACCTCGGAGACGGCCTCGGCGCAGGCGTGGGTGACCCGGTCGACGCGCTCGCGGACGGCCGGCTCGTTGGTCAGGTCCGACTCGAACACCAGCCGGAAGGCGCCCTGCGCGTTCGCCACGTAGTCGTAGAAGGCGTGCATCGTCGCCGCGACCCGGAGCTTGTTGTCGTCGGTCGACTTCAGCGCGTCCTGCACCGAGGCGACGATGGCGTCGCAGGAGGTGTCCAGCAGCGCCAGGTACAGCTCCAGCTTGCCGGGGAAGTGCTGGTACAGGACCGGCTTGGAGACACCGGCCCGATCGGCGATGTCGTCCATCGCGGCGGCGTGGTACCCGTTCGCGACGAAGACCTCCTGTGCCGCCTCGAGCAGTTGCGCGCGCCGAGCCAGCCGGGGCAGGCGGCTGCCCCGCTTGGGTGCGGTCTCCGGTGTCGTCGACACGTCGGGCTCCTTCGTGGTGCTCCAGCGGCTTCGTCCGCCACCGGTGCGCCGGGCACGTCGGGCAGGTCGTTCCCCGAATCCTACCCATCGGTCCTTCCGGCCAGTAGCTTCCCCGCCGACCGAACCGCCGACCGAACCGCCGACCGAACCGCCGACCGAACCGCCGACCGAACCGCCGACCGAACCGCCGACCGAACCGCCGACCGAACCGCCGACCGA
>NZ_JBEZFT010000030.1:51951-76698 GCF_040649595.1 Kribbella sp. NPDC048915
ACCGCCGACGGGCCGCGACCGGACCGTGGCAGGCACCGGCCGCGGTCCCGCGGGGATTCCATCGTGGTAGTCAGCGGTACGCGTCCTCGTCGTCGTCGCCGCCGACCTCGCGGCGCTGTTCCTCGACGTCGGCCGGGTCGGCCTCGGCCGGCAGGCCCTCGGGCGCCGACGGGCGCTCGTCCACCGCGGTCGGGGCGAGGCGCTGCTCGAGCACGTCGGCCGGGTCGGCCTCGGCAGGCAGGCTGTCGCCGGCCAGGTCGTCGGCGGCCGGAATCTCGTCGATCGGACCCTCGTAGTCGCTCATCTGGCTCGTGCTCCTCTCGTCCGCGTCACCGCGCCTGCTGCGCGGCGGGCGTCTGGTATGGCTGGTGCGGCTGAGAAGGCCTGAAACGGCCTGAGACAGCCTGGACGGGGCTGGTACCCCTCCTCAGGCCTTCACAGCCGGCAATGGCTTCGGGTCGTCGTACAGTCCTTCGAGGATGTCGCCGTACTCCTCGATCCGGGCGAGGACGTCCTGGGGCAGGAACCGGAGGTCCTCCGGCGTCCTGGCCGACGCCACCTCGTCCCAGTCGATCGGTGTGGACACCCGCGGCTCCTCGGCGCCGCGGAGCGAGTACGGCGCCAGCGTGGTCTTCGCGCTTGCGTTCTGGCTCCAGTCGATGAACACCTTGCCAGGCCGCAGTGCCTTGGTCATGTTGGCGGTCACGCTCTCCGGCAGCGCCTCCGCCAGTTGCTCCGCCAGGAACTTCGCGAACGCGCTGGTCTGTCTGGACGACACCGGCTGCACCGGCACATACAGGTGCATCCCCTTGTTCCCGGAGGTCTTCGGCCAGCCCTCCAGCCCGAAGTGGGTCAGCAGCTCCCGCAGCGCCAGCGCGACGTCGCAGCACTCGACAATGGTCGCTCCTGGTCCTGGATCCAGGTCGAACACGATCAGGTCCGCCCGGGGGTTCTTCCCGCCGTCCGACAGCCCGATGCGCCACTGCGGAACGTGCAGCTCGAGTGCGGCCAGGTTCGCCAGCCACACCACGGTCTGTACGTCGTCGCACACCACGAAATCGGCTTCGTCGCGCCCGGTCGAGCTGCCCGGTGTCGGCAGCGTCTCGATGCGCACCCAGTCCGGCGTACCGCGAGGAGCGTTCTTCTCGAAGAAGTACGCCGCCTCGGTGCCGTCCGGCCAGCGTTTGCGGGTCAGCGGCCGGTCGGACAGATGCGGCAGCAACAGTGTCGCCACCTGGTGGTAGTACTCGATCACCTCGGCCTTGGTGAAGCCGGTCTGTGGATACAGCACCTTGCCGAGGTTGGTGAGCTTCATCGTCTGCCCGTCGACCTCGGTCGTCAGCTGTTGCTGCGCTCCCGCCATACCTCCCAGTCTCCATCAGGAGCGGCACTTAACATGGGTGCCGTGGACAGTTACGGGCCAGTAACCGGGGACGCCGCTCCCATAGAGTTGCAGCAGTGGCCGGAGCGGCGGGTGCCGGTCGCAGGGGTGGAGCTGCTCGTTCGGGACATACCGGACGCCCAGCCAGACCTGCCGCCCGCTCTGTTCGTTCACGGCCTCGGCGGGTCGTCGCTGAACTGGACGGCGCTCGGACTGCTGCTCAACGGCACGATCCGCGGTATCGCGCCCGATCTGCCGGGTTTCGGGCGTACGCCGCTGCAAGGCGCGACCGGGATCGCGGAACAGGCCGAGCTGCTGATCCAGCTCCTCGAACGCGAGTTCGACGAGCCGGCGCACGTCTTCGGGAACTCGATGGGCGGCGCGTCGTCGGTGGCGCTGGCGGCGCAGCGTCCCGACCTGGTGAAGTCGCTGACGCTGGTCTCGCCGGCGCTGCCGCATCCGCGGGTGTCGGCGAGCGCACTGTGGTTCACCGCACTGGCGACGCCACGGATCGGCCCTGCCGTCCTGGAGCGTACGGCGCGGTTGCCGTTCAACCAGCGGTTCGAGGCGTCGTTGGCACTCGTGTTCGGGGACCCGCGGGCGCTGGCGCCCGAGGTGCGCGCGGCGTACGAGCAGGAGCTGCGCCGCCGGGACACCGATCCGTGGGGACGGCAGGCCACGGTTGAAGGGGCGCGCAGCATCCTGCGGTCGTCGCTGGCCCGGCGGGGCCGCTCGCTGTGGGCGGACGCCGCGCGGGTCGAGTGCCCCGTGCTGCTGATCTACGGCGGCAAGGACCGCCTGGTCGACGCGCGGATCCGGATGAAGGCGCAACGCGCGTTCCCGAACGCCCGGCTGCTGTACCTGCCGCGGTCGGGTCATGTCGCGCAGATGGAGCATCCGGACGAGGTGGCGCGTGCCGTCCGGCAACTGATCGAGTCGAATCCGCAGCTGGACTGAGACACGACTGAGCGGCGGCTCCGATCAACTTTCCTCTCGCCTGACAAGTACTACAGGTGACCTGTTGGACGAACGAGAGGACCGCTGTGCGAGTGATCGGCAGAACCGCCCGAAGTCTGTCGCTGGGGATGGTCGCACTGCTGGGAGTGGGGACGCTCACCGCCACCGCCGCACCGCCACCGCCGCCACCTGTTGCTGATAGCAACCAGTGGGAGGTGCAGGCAGTACCCAATGGCTACCAAGTGACGCTGCGTCTGGACGAGCCGGTGCCGATGCGGGCCTCGCTGCCCCTGCTGGAGGTCGACGGCAGACCACTGGGTGTCGCGAAGCAGTCGGCGGATCGCAAGACGCTGACGCTGGTCACCGTGGACCCAGCTGCCCGGAACGCCAAGGACGTTCGCCTGGTCTGGTCCGGTGACCTGGGCAAGCAGGCCGGCAGGAGCCGCGCTGCCGGCGGGCCGACCGACAGCTACTGGCTGAAGGCCCGCACAAGCCCACTGCTGCCTGCGGATCCCGGTGCGCTCGGCAAGTACAACGTGGACACCGCGGAGTACGACCTCGGCGACGAGGCCGTCTACCTGCCGGGCCTGGAGCACCGCGCTGAGCTCCGCGGAAAGGTGTACACGCCACGCGGCGCGGTCGGCCCGCGTCCGCTGGTGGTGTTCCTCCACGGCCGCCACTCGGTGTGCTACGACGACCCCACCGACCCGTCCGAGGACGACAAGCCGTGGCCGTGCCCGGCGGGGATGAAGCCCATCCCGAGCTACCGCGGGTACGACGGACCGGCGACCGCACTGGCCAGCAACGGGTACCAGGTGGTGTCGATCAGCGCCAACGCCGTGAACGCCTGGGACAGCGACGCGTACGACGCCGGCGCTCAGGCACGCGCTGAGCTCGTCCTGGACCACCTGGCACTTTGGCGGAAGTGGTCGACCGTCGGCGGCGGGCCGTTCGGCAAGCGCTTCGTCGGCATGGTCGACCTGCAGAACGTCGGCCTGATGGGCCACTCCCGCGGCGGCGAAGGCGTAGCGCGGGCAGCCGTGCTGAACGCGGACCGCGGCGGCCAGTACGGCATCCGCGCAGTACTACCTCTCGCGCCGACCGACTTCGCCCGCGCAACGGTGCCCGGTGTCGCGATGAGTGTCCTCCTGCCGTACTGCGACGGCGACGTGTCCGATCTGCAAGGCCAGAAGTTCTACGACGACACCCGGTACTCCGTCCGTGGTGACACCGCGCCGCTCTCCACCGTCACCGTTCTGGGCGCCAACCACAACTTCTTCAACACCGAGTGGACACCTGGTCAGTCCGTCGCCCCGTCGAACGACGACTGGTACGGCGACGACAAGGCTGCGCCGTGCGGTGCGAAGTACGCGGGCCGGTTGACCGCGAAGCAGCAGCAGGCCGTGGGCACGGCGTACGTCGCCGGCTTCTTCCGGCTGGAGTTGGGGCGTGAAACGCAGTTCCTGCCGCAGTTCGACGGCTCCGATGCGCGGGCGGCGTCTGCCGGGCAGGCCGTCGTACGGGTGGTGTCACAGGCACCTGTGGTGTCGCGGCGGGACCTGAACCACTTCGACAAGCCACTGGCGGCCGGAGCCGTTACCGGCAAGGTGTCCGCGACTGTTTGCGCTGGTGTGACCACGCCGTCCGAGAAGGCGGCCACGCCGACCTGCATGGTGTCCGAGGACTGGGGCAATGCACCGCACTGGGAGACGGCGTGGTTCGCCGCCAAGACGCCGACTACCGCGGTCACCAAGCTGCAGTGGACGGGGACGAACGGCGTGGTGCGCGTCGACGTACCAGCAGGGCAGCGTGACGTACGGCGCTTCTCCGCGCTGATGTTCCGCGCTGCACCGGACCCGACTGGTGCGCCCAGGACCGACCTGAGCGTCCGCGTGGTCGACGGGCACGGGCGGTCGGCAGTAGTACCGGTGTCCGCAGTCAGTGACGCACTGGTCCGAATGCCAGGCAACAACGACGTAGGCCTGCCGAAGAACCTGCTGCGCACTGTGCGGATTCCCGTGTCGTCGCTGAAGGGCGTAGACCTGCGGGACGTCCGCACGGTCGAGCTGCGGACGGATCGAGTGGCCAGCGGGTCGGCGTACGTCAGTGACCTGGGCTTCTCGACGCCAGGTGTCGGCCACTCGGCGCCCGCCGTACTGCTGCCGAAGCTGTCCGCGTCCAGCGTCACGGTCAAGGAAGGCGACCAGGGCACGCACACGATGGACTTCTGGGTGCGCATGTCGCGGCCGAGCATCCGTCCGATCAGCGTGTACGTCGAGACGAACGGCGAGCTGGGCACCTCGGTGGGGGAGGTGGCGCGGCAGCTGGTCTTCAAGCCCGGACAGACCCGACAGAAGGTGAGCGTCCCGATCACGGCGAACACCCGGGACAGTTACGACCTGCCGTTCAACCTGGTGCTGTCCGCGCCGCGCGACGGCCTGCTCGATCAGTCGTTCGGCCACGGGCTGGTCCTCGACGACGACCCGACACCGACGCTCACGCTCAGCAACCTCAAGGCCGGCGAGAAGGCCGGAGTGGTCAGCTTCGGGGTCATGCTGTCCGCTCCGAGCGACCGGTACGTCAGCGTCGGCGGTGAGCTGCGGGACGGTACGGCGGTGCTCCGGCAGGACTACACCGGCCCGGACGGCGACGGCACCGGCGAGCCCGAGCGGAGGATCTACGGCTGGATCGAGCCCGGCCGGACCGCCGGCCTTCTCCAGGTGAAGATCCTCGACGACCGGGTCAGGGAGCCGGCCGAGACGTTCACCGCGGTGGTCGACGAGGTGGACGGGGCCGTGGCGAGGGTCCCGGTCACGCTCACCGCGACCGTCGCCGACGACGACTGAGACGGAGGTACCGCGATGTGGACTCCGGAGGGGGTCTCCGGCGGCGTGCGGGAACATGGAGGCGGGACAGATGGTTGAAACTCATCAGGTCCTGTCCGACGTCTTCCTGAGGAGCCGACACGTGTCACTGCCACCGCTGGTCGAACCGGCCGACGAGCTGACGATTGACGAGGTGCGGCGGTATTCGCGGCACCTGATCATCCCCGAGGTCGGGATGGCCGGGCAGAAGCGGCTGAAGAACGCCAAGGTGCTGGTGATCGGCGCCGGCGGCCTCGGCAGTCCCGCGCTGCTCTACCTGGCCGCCGCCGGGGTCGGCACGCTCGGCATCGTCGAGTTCGACACCGTCGACGAGTCCAACTTGCAGCGCCAGATCATCCACGGCCAGTCCGATGTGGGCAAGTCCAAGGCGCAGTCCGCCAAGGAGTCCGTCCTCGAGGTCAACCCGTACACGAACGTCGTCCTGCACGAGACCCGGCTGGACAACGACAACGTGTTCGAGATCTTCGAGCCGTACGACCTGATCGTCGACGGCACCGACAACTTCGCCACCCGGTACCTGGTGAACGACGCCGCGGTGCTGCTCGGCAAGCCGTACGTCTGGGGCTCGATCTTCCGCTTCGACGGCCAGGTCAGCGTGTTCTGGGCCGAGCACGGCCCGTGCTACCGCTGCCTCTACCCGGAGCCCCCGCCGCCCGGCATGGTCCCGTCCTGCGCCGAGGGCGGCGTGCTCGGCGTGCTCTGCGCGTCGGTCGGCGCCGCGCAGGTCACCGAGGCGATCAAGCTGCTCACCGGTATCGGCGACCCGTCGCTCGGCCGGCTGAACATCTACGAGGCGCTCGACCTGAACTGGCGCAGCCTGAAGGTCCGCAAGGACCCGAACTGCGCGATCTGCGGCGAGCACCCGACCGTCACCGAGCTGATCGACTACGAGAGCTTCTGCGGCGCCCTGACCGAGGAGGCGGCCGACGCGGCCGTCGGCTCGACCATCTCGGTGAAGCAACTGTCGGAGTGGATCAAGCTCAAGGAGAACGGCGAGAAGGACTTCGTGCTGATCGACGTCCGGGAACCGAACGAGTATGAGATCAACCGGATCCCGGGCTCGGTGCTGATCCCGAAGGCGGACTTCCAGACCGGTGTGGCGCTGGAGAAGCTGCCGCAGGACAAGCAGCTGGTCTTCCACTGCAAGTCCGGCGTCCGCTCCGCCGAGGTGCTCGCGATCGCCAAGGGCGCCGGCTTCTCCGACGCCGTCCACGTCGGCGGCGGTGTGGTCGCCTGGGTCGACCAGATCGACCCGAGCCAGCCGTCGTACTGACACCAGCAGCACAGCGAAGGGCTCCCGCCGACCGGCGGGAGCCCTTCCTGTTCGAGGTGCTCGGTCAGAACGGCATCCGGCAGGTCGCGACCGCCTCCACCGCGGCCGGGTCGCCGGTCACCACGGGGTTGTCGTCCCGGCCGGACAGGGTCCGCATGTAGGCGACCGCATCGACGGCGGCACGACCGACCGGCTCACCCCTCCCGACGCGGTAGGTCCCACCTCCCTGCCCGGTCAGCTCGAGTACGACGGCGGGTCGGTCGTCCCAGAACGGTCCGGCGGCCTCGAGGTCGTACATCACCTGCGCGATGAGCTCGTCGGCGTACGGACCGGGGTCGAACGGTCGCTCGAGTGCCTGGCACACGTCGTCGCGGTGCATCCACAGGTCGCGTGCCAGCAGGATGTCCTCGATGTAGCCGATGGACATTCGCGGTGCCGGGTCGACCTGCATCGAGATGCGCCGGAACACCTGCGGGTTGCGGGAGATCTTCTCCGTGGCCTTCGCCCAGATCCGGTCGAACTGCGCGCGCAGCTCGGCCGGCGGCGTACCGCGGTGTTCGTCGGCCTGCACCATCATGTGCGCGTCGAATCGCTGCACACCGGGGTACGCGCGCTTGTTTTTCAGCCACCGGCGCGGCATCGACGTCGGCTTGACCACGTCCTCCGCCTGCCCGATCAGGTGACCGGCGATATCCGCGATGTCCCAGGCATCGCAGACGGTCTGCCGATGCCACTCGTCGCCCTCGATCGACGCGAGCAGGTCGTGCCAGGCCTGGATCTCCGCATCTCGGTGGCGGCGGCACGCGGCTCGATCGGCCCGCCCGATCTGCTCTGCGAGTACTGCGCTCATCTCTTCCCCCTGGTCGGTGCGTAGTGCTGATAGAACATTTCGAGTACGACGGGAAGCAGCCGGCTGAACCGCCCCTCGTCGAAGGACGCGTCGGGCTCGTTGGCGAGCTGCTGTGACAGCAGGCCCGCCGTGATCGACGTGAACAGCGCGATGCCCTCCTCGGTCGCCGCGTCCGGGTGCAGCCGGCCGGCGTCGACCGCCGCTTGGAGTTGCGCGCGCAGATCGTCGATCGCCTGCCGCGCGGGCGCGAACGCCTCCGGGCTCGGCTCGAAGCCGGGGACCGTCCGCCAGAACAGCAGTTGCGAGTAGACCGGGTTCTCCATGCTCCACCGGGCGAAGGCCGTGGTCCCGATCAGGTGCAGCTCGACGACGTCGTCGGTCGTCGCGGCCGCCACCGCATCCCGTTGCGCGGCCAGGAACTGCTCTGCACCGCGCTGGAACAGCGCGTCGTAGATCGCCATTTTCGACGGGAAGTACTGATACAGCGACGGCGGCTGCATGCCGAGCCGTCGCGCCACCGCCGACAGACTCAGCGCCGCGACGCCCTCGGCCGCCATCAACTCAAGCGCGACGTCGAGGATCTCCTCGATCGTCTGCCGACGACGGCGGGTCCGGCGGTCCGGCGCGGTTGTGCTCATGCCATGAGGAAAATCTAAGGCCATTAGGGTTGTCAACACCTCGTCGATTGTCCCCGCCGGGACGTACTGTCGGAGGCATGTGCAGAAACATCACCGTCCTGCGAGGACTCGAGCCGTCCGCGACCTCCGAGGAGATCTACGCGGCCGCGTTGCAGTACGTCCGAAAGGTGACCGGGGTCGGCTCGCTGAGTGCGGCCACCCGCGGCCCGATCGAGCGCGCAGCCACCGAGGTCGCGCGGATCACCGAGCAGTTGCTCGCGGAGATGCCGGCCCGGCGGACACCGCCGCAGACCGTGCCGCCGCTGCGCCGCCCGGAGGTCCGCGCCCGCCTCGGCCTGGACTGACGCCGGCGGAGTAATGTCACCCCGGGAATCGGTTACCACCACGGGTTGCCCTGGGAGGCACGGATGCGGTTCGCGATCAAGACCAGGCCGGAACACACCACCTGGCAGCAGATGCGGGACGTGTGGGTCGCGGCGGACCAGTTCGAGATCTTCGAGTCCGCCTGGCACTGGGACCACTTCTACCCGCTGAGTGGCGACATGCAAGGCCCCAACCTGGAAGCCTGGACGACGCTGGCCGCGCTCGCGCAGGCCACCTCGCGGATCCGGGTCGGCTGCCAGGTCAGCGGGATGATCTACCGGCACCCGGCCGTGCTCGCGAACATGGCGGCGACCACCGACATCATCTCCGGCGGCCGGCTCGAGCTCGGCATCGGCGCCGGGTGGAACGAGATGGAGACCGCGGCGTACGGCATCGACCTGTACCCGCTGAAGGAGCGCTTCGACCGCTTCGACGAAGGCACCCAGGCGATCATCGCGCTGCTCACCGAGAAGGTCGCGAACTTCGACGGCAAGTACGTGAAGCTCACCGACGCGTACTGCGAGCCGAAGGCGATCCAGACGCCGCACCCGCCGATCACCATCGGCGGCAAGGGCCCGAACCGCACGCTTCGCGCCGTCGCCAAGTGGGCCCAGCAGTGGAACGTCATCGTGCCGAGCCCGCAGGACTGGAAGGCGCTCAAGGACGTCCTGGTTCAGCGCTGCGAGGAGGTCGGCCGCGATGTCGACGAGATCACCTGCTCGGTGAATGTCCGGATCGATCCGGACAGCCCGCTCGACAAGGCGGTCGCCGAGGCCGCGGCGTACGGCGAGGCCGGCGTCGACCTGGTCGTGATGAACCTGCCGCTGGACGCGCCGCCGTCGGTGCTCGAGCCGCTCGCCAAGGCGCTCGCCCCGCTCGCCTGACACCAGTCGGGTACTCGGCATGGACAGAGAGGAGTACGTCGAGGCCGTCCTGCGTGCCGTGGAGTCGATCCCGGAGGGCAGCGTCGCGACGTACGGGGACATCGCGGAGTACGTCGGCCAGGGCGGACCGCGTCAGGTCGGCGCGATCATGCGCGAGTACGGCGGTGGTGTGCCGTGGTGGCGGGTGATCCGCGCGTCCGGCGTACCCGCTGACGAGGTCGGCGACGAACAGCTCGAACTGTTGCGTGCCGACGGCGTCCGCGTGGCCAACGGCCGCGTCAACCTACGCGAGGTCCGCTGGAACCCTGTCGAGTGAGAACGGACGTCGGCGGCGTGGCGGCCCCGCCCCGGGTCCCCACGCCGCCGACGGTTCGTACTGATCGATGCGCCGCGGTCGCGGAAAGTTGCCGGATGGCTACGCCCTTTCTGTCCGGTTTCCGACGATCTGCGAGGCGCGCCGGGAGCCCGTGTGGTTTTGTCGGTGGGGTCTGTTGAGATGTGGCGGTGGTCAGCAGACAGGGGTCCCGGTACCGGTTGGTCCGGGAGGAGCGCAGCAGCGCCGGCGCACCTGTCCTCGACGCCGACCAGCAAGCCGTGGTGGAGCATCCGGGCGGGCCGCTGCTGGTGCTCGCCGGGCCCGGCACCGGCAAGACGACGACGTTGGTCGAGGCCGTCGTCGACCGGGTCCGCAACCGCGGGCTGAGTCCGGACGAGGTGCTGGTGCTGACGTTCGGCCGGAAGGCCGCGACCGAGCTCCGCGACCGGATCACCGCGCGGCTCGGGCGGACGACGCGGGTGATGCCGTCGATGACGTTCCACTCGTTCTGCTACGCGTTGCTGCGCCGGTTCACGCCGGCCGACGCGTTCGACGTACCGCTGCGGTTGCCGTCCGGTCCGGAGCAGGCGCTGCGGTTGAGTGAAGCGCTGGCCGGGAGTCGCGAGGTCGGTGCGGTGCAGTGGCCGAGCAGTCTGCACCCGGCGCTGAAGACGCGCGGTTTCACCGACGAGGTGCAAGCCGTCATCGGCAAGGCGCGACAGCTAGGGCTCGACCCGCAGGACCTGTCCGCGATCGGGCGGTCGGCGGAGCGGGCCGAGTGGGTCGCGGTCGGCGACTTCTTCGAGGAGTACCTGCAGATCCTCGACGCCGAGCAGGTGCTGGACTATTCCGAGCTGATCCATCGCGCGGTGATCCTCGCGCAGCAGCCGCAGGTGCAGGCGAAGCTGCGCGCCGAGTTCAAGGCCGTGTTCGTGGACGAGTACCAGGACACCGACCCCGGTCAGACGAAACTGCTGCAGGCGATCGCGGGCGACGGGCGTGACCTGGTCGTGGTCGGCGATCCGGATCAGTCGATCTACACGTTCCGCGGCGCCGACGTGCGCGGGTTGCTGCGGTTCACCGACGAGTTCCGGACCCGCGACCGCGAGCCGGCCGCCCAGATCGCCTTGGGTACGACGCGACGCTTCGGCAGCACGCTGCTCCGCGTGTCGCGCAACGTGGTGAACCGTCTCGGCGTACCGGGATCGCTCGACCGAGACACCTTCGAGCGGTTCCGCAACCCGGATGCGTCGGGATGCGTGTTCGGTCCCGGCAAGGTCGAGGCGAACCTGTACTCGACGAGCGGCGCCGAGCTCGAGCACATCGCGGATCTGCTCCGGCGCGCCCACGTCCAGGACGGCGTCGGGTGGAGCGAGATGGCCGTGCTGGTGCGGTCCGGCAGCAGGTCCATCCCGCCGCTGCGTCGGGCCCTGTCGGCGGCCGGTATCCCGGTCGACGTCGCGGGTGACGAGTTGCCGTTGTCGCGCGAGCCCGCCGTACGGCCGATGCTGCTCGCACTGCGCGCGGTGGCCGATCCGGAGACCTTGACCGTCGACGTCGTCCGGGCGTTGGCGCTGTCACCGCTGGGGAACATGGATGCCGGCCAGCTACGGCGATTGGCGCGCGAGTTGCGCCGGCGGGATCGGGACGCGGCCGGCGGGACGCGGTTGCCTCGGTCGTCCGACGAGCTGCTGCGGGAGGCGCTGCTGAACCCGCTGCTCCTCGACCAGGAGCGGTCGCCCGCCGAGGCGCGGTTCGCGACGCTGGGCGAGCGGTTGCTCAAGGCAAGGAATATCGTGACCGCGGGGGCGGCGCCGGACGAGGTGATGTGGTCGCTGTGGGCGGATTCGCCGTGGCTGCGCCGGTTGCGCGGTCAGGCCGCCTCGGGCGGCGAGACGGCGCGGATCGCCAACCGGGACCTCGACTCGTTGTGCGCGCTGTTCGACGCGGCTGGCCGGGCCGAGGAGCAGGTCGGGTTCAAGGGCGTCTCGGCGTTCCTGTCCGAGCTCGAGTCACTGGACATCGCGGGCGACAACCGGTTCGACGGGACCTATCGCGAGGCCGGCGTGCAGCTGATGACCGCGCACCGGTCCAAGGGTCTGCAGTGGCGGCTCGTCGTGGTCGCGTCGGTCCAGGAGGGGCAGTGGCCGGATCTGCGGCGGCGCGGTTCGCTGCTCGAGCCGGACCGGTTGGGCCCCGACGGCCTGATCGATCCGTTGTCGGCGGGTGCGTTGCTCGCCGAGGAACGACGGCTGTTCTACGTCGCGATCACGCGAGCGCGGGAGCGGCTGGTGGTCACCGCCGTCCAGGCGCCCGAGGCCGACGGTGATCAGCCGTCCCGTTTCCTTTCCGAGCTCGACATACCGGTGAAGCTGGTCGCCGGTCGGCCGCGGCGGCCCTTGTCGCTGCCTGGCCTGGTGGCGGATCTGCGGTGTGTCCTTGCGGATCCGGCGTCGTCACCGGCGTTGAAGCGTGTCGCGGCGGACCGGCTGGCGCAACTGGCGGACGCGGTCGACGATCGCGACCAGCCGCTGGTACCGGCCGCCGATCCGGCGCGCTGGTGGGGGGTGCGGGAGCGGACGGAGTCCGTGCGGCCGATCGTGGATCCGGAGCAGCCGGTGCCGTTGTCGGGGAGCGCGCTGACGACGCTCGTCGACTGTCCGCTGCGATGGTTCCTGACCCGGCGCGCCGGCGGTGAGACGCCGAGTACGTCGGCGATCGGGTTCGGGATGGTGCTGCACACGCTGGCCGACGCGGTCGCGACCGGCACGCTGCCGCCGTCGATCGACGAGCTGAACGGCTGGCTCGACAAGGTGTGGACGCAGCTCGAGTTCGAGTCCGCGTGGATCTCGGATCGCGAGCGCGTCGAGGCCGAGCAGGCGCTGCGGCGGTTCGTCGCGTGGCACCAGGGACGGCCGGACCGGAAGCTGATCGGGACGGAGGTGGACTTCGACGTCCTGCTGCCCGACGAGGAGCACCCGGCGGTCCGGGTGAAGGGCCGGATGGACCGCGTGGAGAAGGATCCGGAGGGGAAGGTGCGGGTGGTCGATCTGAAGACCGGCCGCTCGGTCCCGACCAAGCCGGCGCTCGAGCGGCACGTCCAGCTCGCGATCTACCAGCGGGCGATCGCGTCGCGGCAGCTGAAGAAGCTCGGCGAGGACGCCGAGTCCGGCGGTGCCGAGCTGGTGCAGTTGCGCCACGACGACAACGGCGGCTTCCCGAAGGTGCAGCCGCAGGCGCCGCTGGAGACCGGCGAGGACGGCCGCAGCTGGCTGGACGACGCGGTCGACGAGGCCGAGGAGACGATCCGCTCCGAGGACTTCGTTGCCAAGCGCAACGACGGCTGCGCGCGCTGCGAGGCGCGCTCGTTGTGCCCGATCCAGCCCGAAGGACGGGAGCTGCTGTGATCTGCGGAAAGGAGAGCTGCTGATGGCGCGCGCCCGGCTCACGTCGACCGCGGAGCTGTGCGATCTGCTGGGGATCCCGTTCTCGGATCAGCAACTGGCGGCGATCACCGCTCCGCTCGAGCCCGGCGTCATCGTCGCCGGCGCCGGTTCCGGGAAGACCACCGCGATGGCGGCCCGGGTGGTGTGGCTGATCTGCACCGGCCAGGTGAAGCCGGAGGAAGTCCTCGGGCTGACCTTCACCAAGAAGGCGGCCAACGAGCTCGACGTCCGGATTCGCGAGGACCTGACGAAGGCCGGCGTCCTCGGCTCGACCCTGCCGACCGACCAGCACCCGATCCTTGCGGCGCACCTGCGCAGCAACATCCCGAACTGGGAGCCCGAGGAACCGGGCGAGCCGGTCGTCTCGACGTACCACGCGTTCGCCGGCACGTTGATCGCGGAGCACGGGCTGCGGCTCGGTCTCGAACCGGACGCCCGCGTGCTGGCCGACGCCACCCGGTATCAGCTGGCCGGTCGCGTCGTCCGGCGCTCGGCCGGCCCGATCCGGTACGCGTCGCACCACGTCCCCACACTCGTGAACAGTCTGCTCGCGCTGGACGGCGAGCTCGCCGATCATCTGCTCCGCGCGGACGACGTACGCGACCACGACGACGCCGTACGGCGGGAGGTCGCGGCAGCGCGGAAGCAGACCGTCGAGGTGCGAAAGCTGGCCGAGACCGCGTTGAAGCGGGGCGAGATCCTGCAGCTGGTCGAGGAGTACCAGGCGTACAAGGCCGAGCGGGGGGTGGTCGACTTCGCCGATCAGATGGCGCTCGGGGCGCGGCTCGCGGAAGAGTGCCCGGAAGTCGCGGCCGTCGAGCGCGGGCGGTACAAGGTCGTGCTGCTCGACGAGTACCAGGACACGTCGGTGTCGCAACGGCGGATGCTCACCGCACTGTTCGCGGCCGGCGACGGGCGCGGCCACCCGGTCACGGCGGTCGGCGACCCGTGCCAGGCGATCTACGGGTGGCGTGGTGCCTCGGTCGCGAACCTGGACGAGTTCCCGGAGCACTTTCCGCGGGCGGACGGTTCGCCGGCGCGGCGGTACGTGCTGAGTGTGAACCGCCGGTGCGGCAGCCGGATTCTCGCGGCGGCCAACCAGCACGCCGCGGAGCTGTACGAGCAGCACCCGGGGGTCATCCCACTCGAGGCTCCGTCGGACGCTCCGGAGGGTGCGATCACCGTCGGGCTCTTCGAGACGCGCTCGCAGGAGATCGAGTGGGTCGCCGACGCGATCGTCGCCGCGCACCGCATCCGGAACCGCCGCTGGAAAGACATCGGCATCCTGATGCGGACGAACGTCGACCTGAGCGCGGTGCACGAGGCGTTGATCGCGCGCAAGGTCCCGGTCGAGGTGGTCGGGCTCGGCGGTCTGCTCGCCTTGCCCGAGGTCGTCGACGTGGTCGCGACGCTGCAGGCGGTCAACGATCTGACCGCGAACGCCGCGATGCTCCGGATCCTCACCGGTCCGCGGTACCGGATCGGGCACCGCGACCTGGCGCTGCTCGCCAACCGGGCCCGGATGCTCGCCGACGCGGGGGATCGGCCCACGGCCGACGACCTGGTCGCCGCGCTCGACGCGGCCGTCGCAGGGATGGATTCGACCGAGGTCATCTCGCTCGCCGAAGCCGTCGACGATCCGGGACCCTTGGAGTACTCGCCGGAGGCGCTGGTCCGGTTCAAGGAACTGTCGACCGAGCTCCGTGAGCTGCGGTCGCACGCGAGCGAGCCGCTGCTCGACCTGGTGCGCCGGGTGATCAGCACGATCGGGCTGGATGTCGAGCTGACCGCGACCCCCGACCACATCGACGCCGGCCGCCGCGACCACCTCGCCGCGTTCCTCGATGCCGTCGGCAACTTCGTGTCGACCGAGTCGGACGGTTCACTCGACGGCCTGCTGGCGTATCTGGCCGCCGAGGAGGAGTACGCCGCCGGCCTCGACCTCGCCGTACCGAGTGAGGCCGATTCGGTGAAGCTGCTCACCAGCCACCGCGCGAAGGGCCTCGAATGGCCGATCGTATTCGTGCCGACCCTGGTGCAGAAGGTGTTCCCGTCGGATCGCGGCCGGGACAAGTGGACGACCAACGCGAAGGTGCTGCCGTGGCCGCTGCGCGGTGACGCCGACACGCTGCCGGACATCGGCGAGCTGACCAACGCCGGGCTGAAGGCGTTCGCCGAGGAGTGCAAGCACGTCAACGCTCTGGAGGAGCGGCGGCTCGGGTACGTCGCGTTCACCCGCGCGAAGGAGCTGCTGGTCGCGACCGGTCACTGGTGGGGTCCGACGCAGAAACGCCCGCGCGGCCCGTCGGCGTACCTGGAGACGTTGAAGAAGTACGCCGGGGAGCGGGTGATCGCGTGGGCGGATCAACCCGATCTCACCGACGAGAATCCGGAGCTCGCCGAGCAGACCCAGGCGCAGTGGCCGACGCCGTACGACCCGGAGGCGTACCAGCGCCGGCTGGAGGCGGTCGCGCTGGTGCAGCGGGCACGCGCCGAAGGACCGTCGGCCGAGGCCGAGGAGTCGCTGCTGCTCGACGAGCAGGCGACGGTCGCGCGCTGGGACTCCGAGATCGAGCGGTTGTTGTCAGAGGCACGGGAAAGCCGGAGCCGGAAGGCGTACGAGGTGGCGCTGCCGGCCGCGCTGTCCGCGACACAGGTGATGCGGCTGGCCAAGGATCCGGACGGTCTGGCGGCCGAGCTGGCCCGCCCGATGCCGCGCAAACCCAACCGGGCGGCGCGCTTCGGGACCCGGTTCCACGCCTGGGTGGAAAGCTACTTCGGCCAGCAGTTGCTGCTCGATCCCGACGATCTGCCCGGCGCCGCGGACGAGGGCATCGTCGACGACCGCGACCTCACCGAGCTGATGGATGCGTTCCGCGACGGTCCGTTCGGCGACACCACGCCGTACGAGATCGAGGCCCCGTTCGCCCTAGCTCTCGACGGCCGCGTGATCCGCGGCCGGATCGACGCCGTCTACCAGGTCGTCCGCCCGGACGGTTCCCGCGGCTACGACGTCATCGACTGGAAAACCACCCGCGGCGAAACCGCCGACCCGCTGCAGCTCGCCATCTACCGGATTGCCTGGGCCGAGCTGATGAACATCCCCCTCACCCACGTCACCGCCGCCTTCTACTACGTCCGCACCGGCGACATCGTCCGCCCCGAAAACCTGCCCGCCAAGCCCCAACTCAGCGCCCTGTTGAACGGCTGATCAGGTCGCCGCTCGGGTGGCCCGGCGGACGAGTTCGGCGGGCCCGATCCCGACCGGGAAGGGTCTGCCGGCCTCGAACCGAGATTCCCCGGTTTCTCAGCCGGCGAGGGGGTTTTGGAGGGTGCCGGCGTACTGGAGGGAGCTGGCGATGTCGGTGAGGTCGACCATCTGCTGGTTGTTGCGGAGTTGGAGGCGGTTGAGGCAGGACAGCGCGAACTCCGGCGCGAAGATGTCGTACTTGGCGAAGGCGTCGGACAACTCGGGGGTGGCTGCCTGGTAGTCGCGGATCGCGGCGGCGACGACCGACCAGAATTCCGCAGGCGTCAGCAGACCTTCCCGGTCGAGCAGGGGGGAGAGGAACCGGAAGATGCAGTCGAAGACGTCGGTGAAGATCGACAGCAGTTTCTCGTCCTCCGGTACGTCGGCGCGCACTCGCTCCGCCGCGGGCGGTACCGGCGTGGACGGGTCGAGAACGGCGATCTCCTCCGCGATGTCCTTCATGATCACGCGGATCGGGATCGCGTCGCGCAGTACCAGGATGAGATTCTCGCCGTGCGGCATGAACACCAGCTCGTACGCGTAGAAGCAGTGCAGCAACGGGATCAGGTACGCGTCGACGTACGCCCGCAGCCAGTCCGCCGGCGCCAGCTTCGACGCCCGGATCAGCGCGGCCGCCAACGACGCGCCGTGCCGATCGACGTGCAGCAGGGATGCCATTGTCGCCAGCCGTTCGCCCGGTTCGAGGGACGGCACCGGGCTCTCTCGCCAGAGCGCGGACAGCATCTTCCGGTACGGCGACGTCTTGTCGGTCGCGTTCTCGTAGTACCGGTTGTGGTACCCGATCGCGGCGATCTCCCGAAGCACGGTGAACCCGTAGCGCTTCAGCACGAGATCGTTCGACACGACCGAGTGCACCCAGTCGTTGATCGCCGGTGTCGCCGCCATGTACGTCGGCGACAGCCCGCGCATGAAGCCCATGTTCAGCACCGACAACGCGGTCTTCACGTAGCACCGCGACGGCACCGACCGGTTGAAGAACGTCCGGATCGACTGCTGCGGCTGATAGATGTCCGCGGTCGACCCGAGGTGGACGATGTGCCCCTGCGCGATGTCGGCCGCGAACGTGATCGACGTCTTGTTGTCCCACTGCCACGGATGCACGGGCATGTATACGTACTCGACCGGATCCGCGAGCGCCGTGAAGCGCTTCAACACGTCGTCGTCCAACTCGGAGCGCAACAGTTGCTCGTAGGTCAGCGTCGAGCTGTGCGAGATTGTGGTGCGATCCCGCCGGGTCGCGATCCAGGTCAGCCGCACGCCCGCACCGGTCTCCGGTGCGTAGGCCAGGTAGTCGGACCGACCGAACCCGAGTCGCCCGTTGTTCGCCACGAAGCACGGGTGGCCCTCGGTCATCGCGGCCTCGATGGTCTGGAAGTCCGCGGTGACCAGGTCCTGCGCGGTGAGGTCCGGCTTCGACAGCTTGTACGCCGCGGACGCCAGCGTGCTGCTGATCTCCTCGAGGTACACCGGGAGCATCTCGCGCCCGATTCCCAGCTGCTCGTGGAACTCGGTGATGAACTCCAGCGCATCGACCGCGCCGCCGTCGTCACGGACCACGGTCCCGATGTCCCAATGATTCAACGGATAATGCCGCGCGCTGAAGCGATACCTGCCGACCACGTACTCATTGCCGTCAGCAACCGGTTCGAGGATGCGCTCGTGGGTGAACTCCGCCAGCGCCTTCCGCACCAACGCGTGATTCACGACTGTCCAGTTGTCCATCAGCCCGCCTCGTTCATCCGCAGCGCCTCGGCGTACTGGTCGCGGGTACAGAAGCTCAGCCACGCCTGCTTGTCCGGCAACTGGACGACACGGTGCTTGCGGAACCCCATCCGCGCGTTCAGCGCCTGGATCTTCACGTTCCGGACGTCGGGTTCGACGACGACCCGATCGACCAGCGGATCGCTGAACAGACTGTCCATGATCGTCTCGAAGATCGCGGTGGTGAACGCCGGGATTCGCTCACCGGCCGGCGGACCGACCAGCACGTGCATGCCGATGTCGCCGGGCGCCACGTCGTACGTCTGCCCGACCGCGTCGTGCGCCGGGTCGTACCGCTCCATCAGAAACGCCGGCCGGCCGTCGTCCTCGCCGAGGAACGCGTCGTGATGCGGGCTCTGCGAGATCCGCAGGTACTCCGCGTGCACGTCGGCGACGGACGCGTCGAGAAGTCCCCAGTACCGCGCGTACGGCCGGGTGACCCAGCTGTGCAGGGTGGTGACGTCCTCGGTGAGGTCGAACGGGCGCAAACTGAGGGTGCCGAGTCCGGGGACGAAGCGCCGGTACGTCGGCTCGGGGACTGCTCTGGTCATGGCGGAGCTGCTTTCAAGCGGGCGGGCTGTTAGCTAAGGCTTACCTTAGTAGATGCTAACTGAGACTGCAGTGGGACCCTGGGAATAGTCCGCGCGGCGGATGTTTCGCGGCGCTCGTTCTGCCTACGGTGGGTGACATGTTGATCGCCGAAGACCTCTTGCTGCTGCTGTACGACGACCAGACCGGTAAGCCGATCACCGGCGCGCCTGGACTGGACTACGCGCTGGCCGGGGCGGTCCTGATCGAGCTGACCCTGCAGCGGAAGGTCGACATCACGACCGAGGGCAAGGCCGGCCGTCTGCGGGTGCTCGACGGTACGCCGACCGGTGACCCGATCCTGGACGAGCGCCTCGCCTACGTGGTCGGGAAGCCGGGCAAGAAGCCGAAGGATCAGATCGGCAAGCTCTCGAAGCACCTGCGCGAACAACTGCTCGCCCGGCTCGCGGACCGCGGGATCCTGCAGGCGGACCAGGGCAAGGTGCTCGGGTTGTTCCCGGTCACGCGCTGGCCGGCGCGGGACGCACGGCACGAGCAGGAGGTTCGCACGCGGCTGCACGGCGTACTGGCCCAGGGACTGCAGCCGGACGAGCGGACCGGGGCGCTGGTCGCCCTGGTGAACGCGCTGAACGTGGTGCCGAAGGTCGTCACCGACGCAGTGGACAAGCGCGCGCTGAAGCGGCGGGCGAAGGAGATCGCCGAGTCCGACTGGGCCGCCGACGCGGTGAAGAAGGCGGTCGCCGAGATGCAAGCCGCGGTCACGACCGCCATCGTCGTCTCCGCCACCGCAGCCTCCGCCGGATCCAGCTGAGCGGCGGTACGGCGTCGCGCGCAGGCTGATCGCCGCCGCGCAGCCTGATCGTCGCCCTGCTGCCCTGGGGTCGCCGCGCAGTACGGTCGTCGCCGCTGGCTCGCACCGGCCTCGGCGACCGGCAGGGGTTACTGCGCGACGCCGGTGTTCAGGCGGGCCTTGATGTCGGGTTTGACGACCTTCCCGACCTTGGAGCGCGGCAGGTCGGGCCAGATCAGGACCTGTTTGGGCGCTTTCACGCTGCCGATGCGCTCCTTGGCGAACGCGATCAGCTCGTCCGCCTCGACCGCTGTCCCCGGCTGCAGCTGGACGACGGCCACCACCCGCTCGCCCCACTTTTCGTCGGGCTGCCCAATGACGGCGCAGTCCTGGACGGCGGCGTGCGCCATCAGCGCCTGCTCGACTTCGGTCGAGTACACGTTGAAGCCGCCGGTGATGATCATGTCCTTCGCCCGGTCGACGATGTACAGGTAGTTGTCGTCGTCCAGGTAGCCGATGTCGCCGGTGTGGTGCCACCCGTACGCCGATGCGGCGGCGGTCGCCTCGGGATCGCGGTAGTACCCCTTCATCACCAGCGATCCACGCACGACGATCTCGCCGCGTCCGCCGTGCGGCAGCAGCGTCCCGTCGGCGCCCATGATCGCCACCGTGACCAGCGGGGACGGCCGTCCCGCGGATGACAGCCGTCCCCCCGCAATATGGCCTGCGGTGTCGAAATGGTCTGCGGGGGCCATGGTCGAGATCATCATCGGCGCCTCGGTCTGGCCGAACAGTTGCGCCATCACCGGGCCGATTCGTTGCAGCGCCTCTTCGAGGCGGGCGACCGACATCGGCGCGGCGCCGTACCAGAAGCACCGCAACGACGAGAGGTCGGTGCTGTCGAGCTCAGGCGCTGCGAGCACCATGTAGATCAACGTCGGCGGCAGGAACGTGTGCGTCACCCCGTGCCGCGGGATCAGCTCCAGAAATGCGTGAACGTCGGGCGTCCGCATGATGACGATCTCACCGCCGCACGCCAGCACCGGGAAGCACAGCACGCCGGCGGCGTGGGTGAGCGGCGCCAGCGCCAGGTAGACCGGCCGCTCGCCGAACGGGTACCCGATCAGCGTCAGCGCGGTCATCGTCTCGAGGTTGGTATTGCTGAGCATGACCCCCTTCGGGCGTCCCGTCGTACCGCCGGTGCCGACGATCATCGCCAGGTCGTCCGGGTCGGTGCGATCGGGGGCCGGCTGGGACGCGCCCCCGCAGAACGCGTCCCAGCCGACGGTGCTCCGGCCACTCGGGTGGGGGTCGCGGCCGGAGCTGGGCTCTCCGTCGAGGCACACGAACGTGTGCACTTTCGGCAGTGAGTCCCGGATGCGGTCCACCAGCGGTGCGAACGCCGTCTGGTAGATGAGTACTTCACAGTCGAACCGGTCGAGGAGTTCCCGGTTCTCGGCGGCTTCGTTGCGCGGGTTGATCGGGCACCAGATCGCACCGGCGCGGCTGATCCCGAAAACGCAGCTGAACGCCACCGGATCGTTGGCCGACAGGATCGCCACCTTGCCCCCCGGGCGCACGCCGACCGCGGCCAGGGCGCCGGCGATGCGATACGAGAGCTCCTGGACGTCGGCGTACGTCAGCGTCTCGCCGTCCGTCGTCAGACAGGCAGCGCCAGGCGCCAGCGATGCGCCCTTGTCCAGGTAGTCGACCAGCCGCACTTCGAACTCCTTAGTGCAGCACCGTCAGCTGCGGCTCGGACACCAGCCCGAAGCTCCGCAGTACGCCGAGCAGTTCCCGGTGACCGAAGGCCTGGCAGCCACTCGCGAAACCGACGCGCTTCGGCGGCGTCTGCAGCAGCGAGTACGCCGCGTACGCCTGGAGCAGACCGGTCTGCTGGTAGTTGCTGTTGCCGTGGATGACGCAGTGCGCCCGGCCGAGGGGTCCGGAGGCGTGGACCGAGTCCAGCGTCTTGTTGACGCGCGGGTTCTCCCGCGGCGGCATCTCGTTCATCACCTGGCGGGCGGTCTCGGTGAGTGCGACATTGCGGTCGTCCGGAGACATGTCCTTCGTGGCTTCGAGGGCAGCGGCAACGATCTGCGGGACGCCGTTCATCAGCGCGGCGTTGAAGACACCACCTTGGGCCTTGACGTTCGCCACGCGCGGATCGCGCTTGAACCACACCGGGTGCGACATGCCGCCCCAGGGCAGCGACAATGCGAGCTCGTGCTGACCTGGAACCACCAGTGGCACCAGGCCCTGCTCGGGGAATTCGACGTACTGGTTGTTCTCCAGATAATGCGCTTTCGACGTCGCGGCGTTCACCAGAATCGTGCGGGTCGAGGCGATGGTCGGGCTGCCGCCCCAGAACACGGCGATGTCCAGCGAGTCGAGGCCGGGCTGTTCGAGGCACAGTTGTGCGGCGATCTCGCTCGTGGTGTACATCTGCGCGATGCCGGGAGCGAGCACCAGATTGGCTTCGGCGAACTGCGGGCCGTACTTGTCCGCGCAGGTCATCAGCCAGTCTTGCTCGCCGGTCGTGTCGGTGTAGTGCGCACCTGCGGCGAGCGCTGCTTCCACCGCCACCGGTCCGAGTTCGCTGAACGGCCCCACAGTGTTCAGGACCACGGATGCTCCGGTGAAGAGTTCGGTGAGTGCGGCGACGTCGTGCTCGACCTGGGCGATCTCGTAGTCGGCCGTCTCGATTCCGGGGACGTTCGCTTCCATCGACGCCTTGAGCTTCGCCTCGTCACGACCGGCCGCGACGAACGGCACGTGGTACTGCCGGAGGTACTCACACACCAGCCGCCCGGTGTACCCGGACGCACCGTAGACCACAACAGGCTTCGTCATCGTCACATCCCCATTCCGCCGTCGACGGGGAGGCCGATGCCGGTGATGAAGCGGGCCTCGTCGGCGGCGAGGAAGACGACCGCGTCGGCGATGTCCGAAACTTCGCCGAGCCGGCCGGCCGGGGTCAGCCCGACCACTGCGGCGACCGCGGCCTCGGGCGACTCGAAGAGGCCCAGTTCGGCGACGTCGTTCGCCAGGCCGGCGCCCATCGCGGTCGGCACCAGGCCGGGGTAGATGCAGTTGACGCGGACGCCGTACCCGAGCTTGCCGGACTCCATCGCGGCGACCCGGGTGAGCCGGTCGACCGCGGACTTGGTCGCGGAGTACACCGCGATTCCTGGGAAGGCGATGGTGGCCGCGACCGACGCGACGTTGATGATCGCGCCGCCCTGGCCGGCCAGGCCGCCGGGACGCATCGTCCGCAGCCCCCACTTGATCCCGAGGGTGGTGCCGAGCACGTTGACGTCGAGCATCTTGCGGATCTGGTCGGTGGTGACGTCGGTGAGCAGGCTGGTGATCTCGATCCCTGCGTTGTTCACCAGGATGTCGAGGCCGCCGAGGATGTCGTTGGCGGCGACCACCGCGTTCTCCCAGTCGCCGTCGTCGGTCACGTCGTGGGCGACGAAGCCGTGCCCGCCGCCGTACTGCTGGTCGAGCGCGTCGGCGGCCGCCTCGCCGACGTCCTTCTGGACATCGGTGATCACGACCTTGGCGCCGGCCGCCGCGAGGGCTTTCGCCATCCCCTCGCCGAGCCCCTGCGCGCCGCCGGTGACCAAGGCCTTGCGGCCGGAGAGATCGAGTCCACCCATCTGAAGCTCCTTTGCTCGGCACGGGATGGTTCACACTGTGGCCAGACTTTTGACACGCGTCAAGAGTTTGTTTGACAGTTGTCAAGGAAACTCCCTGCCGGCGGGCGCATCCGGCTCGTGGCGGGGTACCCTGACGCAACGGCGGTTCCGCGAGAGAGTGGGTGATAGCTGTGGCGTCCGCAGCTGAGGAGCGGCCTGCTCGCGTGTCCGGCATCGACAAGATCGAGCGCCGCCGGATCGCGCTGGCCGAGTCCGCGCTGAAGACGCTCGGCGAGCTCGGGTACGCGCGCACCAGCCTGCGCGAGATCGCGAACAACTCCGAGTTCACCCACGGTGTCGTGCACTACTACTTCCGCGACAAGATCGACCTGATCAGCTACTGCGTGCGCTACTACAAGACCAAGTGCGCCCGGCGGTACGACGAGGTCGTCGAGACCGCGACCACGGGCGACGAACTGGTCAGTGGATTCCTGGCGCGGATGACCCAGACGCTGGTCGAGGAAACCCCGATGCACAAGCTCTGGTACGACCTGCGCGCGCAGAGCATGTTCGAGGACCAGCTCCGGCCGGACGTCGAGGCCATCGACGAACTGCTCGAGGAAATGATCTGGCGGATCCTGACCCGGTACGCCGAACTCACCCGGACGAAGCCGTCCGTGGATGCGCCGACGGCGTACGCGTTGATCGACGGACTGTTCGAGCAGGCCGTGGTCGGTTACGCCGCCAACCCGGAGAAGGTCCCGGCCCTGCTGTCCGACCGCCTGCTGCAGATCCTGCCCAAGCTGATCGCCTAGATGATTGATGCACGGGGATTGGTGTCCGGCGTGGATGCAAGCTGACCAGTGACCCGCGGTTGGTTGCGCCTGGCACCGGTACGACAACCACGCCGATCGGCGGTCCGTACCAGCAGCCGATGCTGGACGGCTACAAGCTCGGCCCGGCATCACCGGCCCGGGCGTCCGGTGTCGTCGTGGAAACCAGTAGCGGCCTGACAGTCGACGGACGGACGCCGAACGGCGGCCGCGACTATTGGGGTGCCGCGGTGACGCCCGGCACCAGCCCGAACCGAGGCGCCGACAACACCCACGCCGGCCGCCGCCGGCCTTTGCGCGGCTGACGCCGCGTTCCCACCGCTCCCTCGGCCCAGCCACGGACCGTTCGCCGAGTCGTGGGGAATGGTTCGGGAGGGGTTCGTCGAGTCGTGGGGATTGGCTGTCCTGAGCTGCCGATCTCCACGACTCGGCGGTGGGGTGGGTGTGACGGGTGGCGACAACACGCGAGCGGGTATCCGGCCCGGGACCTCGGACACGCGCCCGGGACCTTGCACAAGCAATAACCAGTCCACACCCACCACAATCTGTGCAAGGTCCCGTCTTCAGCCCGCTCGAGGACCGGCGCAGCCGACCTTGTACGAGCGAATAACCCCCCACGCGTTATCCACTCGTAGGCCGTGCCGTGGATCAGCCGGCGGTGAGCTTGCCGGCGGTGTTCGGCGCGCGGTGGCGGTGCGGCATGGTGCCGCGGCGAGGTGACGGTGCGGCGTGGCGCCGTGGCGTGGTGCCGCGGCGCGGGGTGGTTGCGTGAGGTTCTGGTGCGGCGTGGTGGCGTGGTGCGGTCGTAGGAATCTCCGGGTTTCCGCCCCACGGTGGGTTCACCCACGGTGTTGTGGGTTCCGCACCCCTCACACGGGTCAGGAACCCACACCACGATGGGTGAACCCA